>CAYSOZ010000041.1:0-8954 GCA_964432815.1 uncultured Candidatus Bathyarchaeia archaeon | reverse complement strand
ACAAAGACAAATGCAACGGCTGCGGCTGGTGCATCGAAGCCTGCGACTACGGAGCAATAATGCTGCATCCTGAAAGCAAAGTCGTCTACGTCTGCGACCTCTGCAAAGACAAAGCAGACGGTCCCCAATGCGTCAAATGGTGCCCAGAAGAAGCCCTCACAGTTGTAACTAGTGACGTGCTAGCACAGAAAGCAAGAATAGGCGCGGTCAAAAGACTATTCCAAGAAGCAAAGAAGAAACAGTAAAACGGGGAAAATCCGAATTTTCTTTTCCACTTTCCTCGTTCCTAATCTTAAGAAATCTACGTCCGTTCAAAGGGTTTGCTTCTATATTACTTTGCCCTGTTTACTCAGACCAAGCCCCCAAACACAGACCCCGAGAATGTTCCGTCGCTCAAATGAACGCTGGCTTTGCCAATAATACTTTTATGTCAGTCTCGACCCTAGAGACTCCTTGCTGGGGTGGCCGAATGGTTCAGGCGGCAGCCTGCAGAGCTGCTATATATGGGTTCAATTCCCATCCCCAGCTCCACCGATAACCCATCCACGCTCTTAAGCGCGCACTCTGCCAGGAGGCGATTGAATGAAGAATTCTGAAGTTGCCAGAATTTTGAAAAACATATCCATTCTTTTAGATATGGATGATGTTCCGTTTAAACCGAGAGCTTACGAAAAGGCAGCTTTGACGGTCGAGGCTCTGGAGGAGGATGTTGAGCAGACCTACAAAAACGGCGGTCTGAAGGCACTAAAACAGATCCCCGGTGTCGGCGAGAGCATCGCAGAAAAAATCGAGGAACTTGTGAAAACTGGAAAGCTGAAGTACTATGAGGATTTGCGCGAGAAAGCCCCCGTTGACCTTGAAAGCCTTTCCAGGATCGAAGGTTTGGGACCCAAGAAAATCAAGGGTCTCTGGCAAAAACTCGAAATCAAGAATGTGGACGATTTGGAGAAGGCGGCATTAGCTCATAAGATTTCTGGATTACCAGGTTTCAAGAAAAAGACGGAGGAGAATATTCTCAAGGGAATCGGTTTTGCCAAGGAAGGTAAGGGACGATTTAATCTTGGATTTACGCTTCCGTTGATAAGAGATATTGAAAAGAGGTTGAAAGATTTCCCTGCGGTCAAGAAGGCGATGGCAGCGGGATCGGTCAGGAGGATGAAAGAAACCATCGGCGACGTTGATTTCCTGGTAGTCTCAGACAAGCCGAGTGGGGTTGCAGAATTCTTTGTTTCGATGCCTGAAGTCATTCAAGTAATCGAAAAAGGCAAGACAAAATCTGCGGTAAAATTGACTCCAGGTTTAAACGCCGACGTTAGAGTTCTACCTGAGTCAAGTTTTGGTGCTGCGCTGCAGTATTTCACTGGAAACAAAGATCACAATATTGCTCTAAGGCGAATAGCCCAGGATAAGGGTTGGAAGCTCAGCGAGTATGGAATATTCAGGGGCGAGGAGCAGATTGCAGGGCGAACCGAAGAAGATGTTTATGAAAAGTTGGGGTTGCGGTGGATTCCGCCTGAGCTGCGAGAAAACACCGGAGAAATTGAAGCGGCAAAAAAAGGGGACTTGCCGGACCTCATTGGGTACGGGGATCTGAAGGGTGATTTGCAGGTTCACTCGAACTGGACTGATGGGCAGAACTCGATACTGGAAATGGCTGAACAAGCAAAGAAGAACGGTCTAGAATACATAGTGATCTCAGACCACACCAAATATTTGGCCATGACTGGCGGGCTAGACGACAAAGGACTGCTGAAGCAACGTGGGGAAATTGACAAGGTAAACAAGAAACTTGAAGGACTCAATGTGTTGCAGGGAGCGGAGGTCAATATTCTAAAAGACGGAGAACTGGACATATCTGACAAAGCGTTGAAGAGCCTTGATGTTGCCAGCGCAGCCGTTCACTCACATTTCAACATGCCTAAGGAAGAGATGACAAAAAGAATCTTGAAAGCCGTGGAAAACCCAAATGTCGATATCATCTGCCACCCAACGGCCAGGCAGATACAAAGAAGGGAACCCATTCAATTGGACGTGGAGAAAGTAATTGAAGCATCGAAAGACAGCGGAACCATATTGGACGTGGATTCCTATCCTGACAGACTGGATTTGAAGGATGAACACATCAAGAAAGCAGTTCAAGCAGGAGCTAAACTTGGAATAAGTTCAGACGCCCATAGCACGATCCACTTGAATTACTTGGAGTTGGGCATTGCTCAGGCCCGCAGAGGATGGGCAACGGCTAAAGACGTAGTGAACACAAGATCCGTTGATGCATTCCGAAAGCTGCTTAAAAGCTGAGTTATAAGGTGTCCTGTTCTTTCATGACTCTTTTGTGCGTGCCTTTATCGGAAATATTTGGAAGAAGTGTGTGAAAGAAAAACGGTTGCGTTTTTCAGAAAAAATCGTTGTTGTTGTTCTTCTCGCAAGCTTGGTCTATCCCGAAGAGGGGTGTGAGACTCGCTCTAAACGAATTTAAGAACAAGCATCCGCGCTTCAGATCAGCAAATGTCTCAAGGGTAAGTGTGAGCATCAACCTTTTTCGGTTCCGTGAGTTTTTTGATTTTCACTTCTACCGTCTTAGGGTCTGCGTCTGTTCCTTTGAGAGTCTTTGAAAAGCCCATCAAGACGTTGGCTAAGGTCTCCTGCATCATATGATTCAGTGGGAGTCTGTTTCCGTCAATCCACATTTCTGTTTCAAAATTCTTCTTGACCATTCTGTGACTTTCACTCAAAACTTTCACTTCTCACTAAGGCAATACTTTCTTTTTCCTGATAAACCTTCTCTGCAGCAATACGTGCGCTGTCTTTGTTATTGTTGAGTCACAGTCACAATTCTTTATTAATCGTCGGACATAACTCCAGTTCGAGGTAAGGGCCGCGCGCCTACGTGTGGCAGGTCTTCATGACAAATGTGACTCTTGTTTATCCCTATTTTCACCCTCAGAATGACACATCAATCTTCAGATTCCCACCGTTAGGTTTGGGCTACATAGCTGCTTATCTGAAGAGTCACGGAATATCAGTCGAGATTGTCGATTGCACTTTCTTGACCCAAAAAGTTGCTCTGGAAAAAATCAAGCGTTCCAATCCAAAGATAATCGGAATCCAATCGATGTTCTCGATGAAGAATAAATCGCTCGAATTTGCCAGACTTTTGAAAAATAACTGCGAGCTGCTCGTTGCAGGGGGACCACTTCCCACCACTAACCCCGAACTTTTCCTCCAAGATTTCGACATAGTAGTTCTCGGTGAAGGCGAACAGACAATGCTTGAAATCGCCCTTCAAGCCCAAACATCAGGCGACTTGTCGAACGTCAAAGGAATTGTCTACAAGGAGAAGGACAAAGGTCAAGTAAGAACCACTCCTGCACGCAGTGAAATAGAAGACTTGGATTCCCTTCCGTTCCCTTTACGAGACCTATTTGACAATAAAGCATACAAAAATTACTATTCCGAGAAATTCGGTTACACCACGACAGCCATCATGACATCAAGAGGCTGCCCATTCTCATGCGATTTCTGCAGCAGACCAGTTTTTGGAAACAGGCTCAGATCGAGAACAGCTTCAAACGTTGTGGACGAAATTAAAGAAGTACTTTCACTAGGCTATAACAGAATATGGTTCGCCGATGACTGCTTCACATTGAACCGCGAGAGACTCATAAGCATCTGCGACGAAATTGTCAAACGCGGACTAAGAATTGGATGGGAGTGCCTATCTCGAGTCGACACTTTAGATTCAGAAGCAATAGAGAAAATGAAACAGGCCGGATGCATCAGAATGTTCTTTGGAATTGAATCAGGAAATGACTCCATCCTTGAATTAATGAACAAACAGATCACAACAATTCAAGTGCGCGAAGCACTGTCTCTATGCAAGGATAAAGGAGTCAAAACAGGAGCCTTCTTCATTGTAGGCTATCCCGGGGAAAACGACCACACCGTCCTGACGACAATCAAGTTCGCATCCTCGCTGCCGCTTGACTATCTTTCCTTCACTATGCCCTATCCAATTCCAGGGACCCCGCTATACAAGAGACTAAACGGAGAAATGATCTCAAACGAATGGGAAGAACCAAAAAATATAAACTTGGTCAAACACAAACTGCTTTTCAACTCCAAATTATCTGAAAGTAAACTGAAATTCGCCATAATCAAAGGCATGGGTCAGTTCTACATCCGGAAATACACTGGAGAAAACGGTTACAGATTGTTAGGCTCACCTTTTGAGAGTCTAACGAACTCCGTTTATCACCTATTATGACGAGCGCCAACGGGCGGCTCAAGTCAATTGCACAGTCTAAGGAAAGGAGGAAGAAATAGGTGCTAGAGGCGTATCTGTGGATAGTATGGATAGTCTCCTCCCTGGCCCTTGTCAGATTGTATTTTTATGTTCTCGCGTACAGATCTAGAATGGTTGCCAAACCCCCCAAAGAAAAGTTTGGGACCCCAAGAGTGATTTTTCAGATAACAACGAAAGGCAAAATTCCGATTGTTCAAGAAAGCATCGACCGAATCAATGCGGTTTGCAAGGAAATCGGATACGAAAAATACGAATTGTGGGTCGTTACGGATGTATGGGAGAAATTTCAAAACTGCAGAACGATAACTGTCCCTCAAAGTTACGCCTGTAACGCAATTCATAAAGGCAGAGCTCTTCAATACGCAGTGGAAATTCGCAAGACTGAAAAGAAAAACACCGAAGATATATTCATCTTCCACCTTGACGACGAAAGCTTAATCACAAAACAGACACTTTGCAGCATCCTTTCATTCCTAGAGGATTCTCCCGCTCCGATAAGCGAGGGTCTAATAGTATATCCTGTGCAGAAGGAAGAGAGAATTACAATCACGCACCTTCTAGACACCCTGAGGCCATTTTGCTGTTTTGAGTGCATGGAGTTCATGAAAAGTGGTCATCCGGCTTACATGCACGGCTCGAACCTTCTCGCGAGAAGTGATGTAGAAGAGAGAGTAGGCTGGGAAAACGGCAAGACAATTGCTGAAGACAGTTTGTTCGCAATAAGTGCAAGAATAAAATGTGGTGAAAGGATTTTTGGTTGGCACGGTGGAGTCGTTGAAGAAAAGAGTCCTTTAAGTCTTCGGGACTTCGCAAAGCAGAGGCAAAGATGGTTCTACGGACTTATTCAAAACCTCAAATTTTTCTCTCTGAGAGACAAGATATCTCAAAGTGTTCGAGCTATTGTTTGGTCGCTTGGTTTCTTTTCAGGCTTAGTGTCTGTCATTGCATTGGCGCCTCAATTTCATCAGTCTATTCCGGATCCTTTCAGGATTGCTTTCTTCGTAACAACTCTTCTTTGGTTGTCCTCTTACCAGATCGGCGCTTTTTTCAATAGCAGGTATCTTCCTATGAGAAGGAGAGTTGGGTTTCATTTTTTGGTTTTAGTGTCTTCCTTCTTTCTTGGCATAATAGAGTCCGCTACTCCATTACTTGCTTTGATTAATCGGCCTAAGACGTTCGAAGTTGTTAGGAAATAACATTATACTCTAGCGGGCTTAAAAGAGGATGTTTAAGGACTCGCCCTAAATCTATGCTCCATCTTATGCTATGAATTGGCCGTTGAGAAAACTCATCCACATATCCAAGGCAACAACGTAGAACATGCTTATTGCTGCCACTACGATGATTATTGATTTCTTGCTTAAAGAGAAGCTGGCAGTCGCCGCTATCCAAAGCGGAAACAGGACAGCGACGAACCGTGGTGTTGATGCTAAGGCGCCGAAGCACAAGATTCCGCCGTATCCCGCGATGGCATAAAGCCATAATGACTTATCCTTCTTCCAAGTTGTGTAAAACAGCAGTAGAGGAAAAAGCAAGGCCGCTACAACTGCAAACGGAAGAAGCCAATGTGTAGGGATCGGCGTCGGCTGAAAGACACTTTCAGATAATGCGTTCAAGCCATAGGCTGGGATCCCTTCCGTTAGCAACGTTCGAAAAGAGTACATGTTACTCCATTCAGAAGTGTGAGCAGGTGCTAGAAAATCGCCAAAAGAGAAACCAAAGCCCGCAAACCAAGCAGTCAAAGAGGCTATGGGCAAAAGGCTCAAACACACGTTTCGGATCCTGTGAGTTTTCTGTTTCAACGAACCGTAAAGCATAGGGAAAACCAACAAAATCCCCATCCATCTCGTTAAAGGCGCCAGGGCAGCAAAAGCTGAGGCACCAAACAATTTGCCCTTCCTGAAGAATAGCCATGCACCCAAGACAAAAAACAAAAGCAAACCTTCGCTGTAAACTACAGTAGTGAAAACGAAAAGGTAAGGCGAAAACGCAAGCAACATGGCAGATAACAAAGCCGCTTTCTTTCCCATGTAATCTTCTGCTAGCAACTGGTACAGCGGAATCCATAGAACACCAAATACTAGAGCAATTAGCGCAAGAGAAACCATCGGGCTCTGTAAAACCAAGTTTGCCGATGCACCGAAAAATGGCAAGCCAGGCGAAAAAGCGTAGCTTTGCTCAGAAAAACCGTAACCTTTCATCATAATGCTCATGTACCAAGCACTATCCCAACCCAGGAAAGCGAGAGGCCATTTCCCCAAAGCCCCAGGATCTGCAAGGAAGACACTATTCTGCTCCCAGCCATAGACCCTGTTAGGGTCCGACCAGAAAGTCCCCAAAGCCTGGATATTCAACGAATAAACTATGTAGACCGCTCCTGCAACTTTGGCCAAAAGGACTATGAAAAGAGGAACGAGCAACCTTTTCGGTATCACAATCTTCCAAAATACAAAATCCTCCTCAAAAAACCCGTTTATGGAGCAAATCCTCCCTTGTCTGATAGGACAATCTGTAGAAAGATGAAGATGAACTTTGCCGTCTCAATTCGAAGCGAGCAGGAAAGAATTTAGAACTTTGCCAACAAAACAATATAGACTTCTCAAGTAATTGTCTTAGATATCGCAGTCTATTTAGAAGGTGAAGTTTAAACGCCGAAACTCCGAACTTCAACTAGTGAAGTTAAGTCTTCACCAATCAGTAACCACCCAGTGCTACTTGAAAAGCCCTTCACCTTCAACACAAACAAAGTTGTCTCATTAAGAATATATCCAGACAACAGACCGCAAAACATGGAAATCGCAGCCTTGCAAAAGGGCATAGTCTTGATAGTTAATGGTTCAGAGGTAATCGAGGAAGGCGCAGGATTCGGCGTTCCCATCGCAAGATACTCTGACAGAACTTATTTCTCAAGAACTGCAATAGTCTACGTTGAAGTGCAAAATGAAAACGTCGCTGAAATAACAAAGGTCTTTTTTTTAGACTCGGTTTCGAAAAAGCAAGTTCACGGGGCTTTCATAAATGATGGTCTTTACTCAGCTTTTCACAAAACCTTCGAAAAGTCGTACATCCAACGTGGAAAGATGAGACCATTTTTCGATTGGATAATGAGATTTAGGAGGATGATTGGGATAAAAACATACTTCTCCAAAGTCTCACCACGGGGAAAAGTCACCGTTAATTATCGTTGCTATTCGGATCACATCAAAGTCAGCGCAGATTTCTCCCAGGTTTATATGACAGGTTGCCCAGCACTCCTCATCTTGAACGAACAAGGTGCGACCTTTTTCAGGAAACATAGGAACGGCGAGGTAGTCTTACAGGACAGGAAGATTGGCGCATGGACAAAAGTCAACGTGGGAAAGGCGGAGTTCTCCGATCTCGGAGAACGTATTTCATTTTCACTGGAAAAGAGAGATGATGCCGCTCTGTACTCCGGGCGCGAGCAGGTCAAAGATAGGTTCTCATGGGCTGGAATGACATATGCTTTGAATCCAAACACTCGGGTGTTCAACTACATTATTCAACTGACCCTAAGACCCGAAAAACGTGCTATATATTCAATTTCCTCGATAACACGTTGAGCGCTTTTGCCTCCCCATTCGCGTCCATGTCAACAACAACATTGGGCAAGTTTGGGCATCCACAGAGGGGGATTCCTTGTGCCTATTCAAATTCTACATAGAGAAAGTTGTCTTTGATGAGGTGTTTGTAAACCTGCAATCCCTTCTTAGCCGGACCCCTAATCAACTCTCCATTAGTTATTCTGTACTTAGAGCCATGCCATGGACACGTAAGTATGTCGTCCTCGATTGTTCCTTCAACCAGAGGCGCACCTGCATGGGAACATCTGGCTTGCAGACAGTACAACTGATCTTTACTTCTGTTAATCACTAGAACTTCTGCCCCATCGACTCTAAACGATTTAATGCTTCCAAACGGAATCATGTCCACACTGCAAACCTTAAGGTAAGTCAATTCTTCTCCCTCAGATCTACTTCCTTTCTCCTGATAGAAGATGATTATAGCTGTCCAAGTATTCTTCAGCCGCCATCACAAATTCAGCATGCGCCCAGATCAAAGGCGAAACTGATATGGGTTTCCCGTCAAAGGGATTCAGCTGCTCTGCCAGCAACCCTGAAGAAGCCGAAGTCCTGGCACACCAGGTAAGAATGTCCAATGCCTTGTTTAGTTCCTCAAGGGATTGCGCAGTTCTACTATACCATCGGGCTAACCAAAGAGTACAAATAGGCCATGGATTCCCTTGAACGGTCTTGGCAACGCGATGGTAGTCATCATTTTCATGCCTTGCCAACCCACCAATACCTTGTCGCAGCCAAAGTCGGTCAATTAAGGCTTTAACTGTTTCTTTCATAGTTACGCTCTTAGCATCAAGCGCACCGTAAATGGTGGCCATTAGAAGGCTGCTGTCAAGAGTTGTATCTCGAGAATTGTCAGGATGAATGGCTTTGATGAATCGCCTCAACCCACGATCGTAGAGATGTGTTTGCATTGCCTCTTTCATCTGCGAAACCACTTCGTTCAAGGATTCTTGGCGATCGCTGCGAAAGAAAACTTGCGCAAATTTTGCGGCACACGACAAAGCTGAACATATCATGGCTGAGGTGGACGTGAAGACACCAGTTCTCTCTTC
>CAYSOZ010000040.1:0-8978 GCA_964432815.1 uncultured Candidatus Bathyarchaeia archaeon | reverse complement strand
TATGTTAACGACCACATTTGGTGAGAAATTTGGCAATGTCAGAAGGGACAAGATTGGAGGATTGCGTTTTTGTCACAAGATGACAGTCGCCGGTTGATGCTGGAAAAAGCTATGAAAGAGCATGGGTATCAAGAAAGTGCTCTTTTGGAGATACTTCACAGGGCCCAGGAAATTTATGGGTTCCTTGATAAGGATTTGCTTATGGACGTTGCTGGATCTCTTAACCTTCCGACGAGTCACGTGTTTGGAGTTGCAACTTTCTACAGCATCTTTAAGCTGACCGAACCCGGAGAGCATATAGTCACAGGCTGTCTGGGCACGGCATGCTACGTGAAAGGTGTCGAAGAAATCATGCAAGCCATTGAACGAGAGTTTGGTGTCAGGAGAGGAGAAACTACCTCTGACAGAAAACTTTCGTTGTTCCTCACCCGTTGCATAGGCGCATGCGCCATGGCCCCTAACATAGTTGTCGACGGCGAAGTCATAGGAAAAGCTACAAAGGAAGCGGCCATAGCAAAAATAAGAACCGTGATGGGAGGCGTTAAAGCTGAATCTGTCTGATATTCAGAGAATAGCAGAACAGGAAGTGGATTTTCAAAGAGGTTACATGCACCGTATCAACGTCTGCTGTTCAAGTGGCTGTGTGCCTCTCGGTGCATTCGACGTTTTTAAAGCATTTCAGACTGCAGTTGACGAACTCGGTGTTGACGGAGAATGCAAAGTCGCCAAAACGGGATGCTTCGGTACTTGCTCAGTAGGTCCGGCGGTAATTGTTGACACCATAGGACGTTCCAGACCAACTTTGTACGAGAACGTCACACCTGAAAAAGCCCGAAAAATAGTTCAGGACCATGTAGTTTTGGGATTACCTGTTAAAGAAATGTTGTATAAGAATCCGGCCACATTCAAAAAGCAACATCGCCTAGTTCTCAGAAATGCAGGCAGAATAGATCCATCTAGAATTCAGGATTACATCGCCCTTGGAGGATATTCCGCCATCGTCAAGTGCTTGGCAACCATGACACCTCAAGGAGTCATATACGAAGTCTCAGCTAGCAGACTTAGAGGACGAGGAGGTGCTGGATTTTCGACAGGTCAGAAATGGGGACTAGTTGCCAGAGCAGCGGGTTCACCCAAATACGTCGTCGCAAACCTAGACGAGGGGGATCCTGGCGTGTTCGCGAATCGCACTCTAGCTGAAGCTGACCCCCATGCCATACTCGAAGGTATGCTTGTTGCAGGATATGCCACAGGTGCAAGCAAGGGCTACCTTTACATAAGGTCAGAGTATCCTTTGGCGATTCAGACTCTGCAAAAAGCAATTGCGCAAGCCAGATCAATGTCCCTTCTCGGAACAAACGTGCTCGAGACATCTTTCAAATTCGACATCGAACTGAGATTCGGAGCAGGAGCATTTGTAGCAGGAGAAGAAACAGCAATATTAGCCTCTGTTGAAGGCAGAAGAGCTATGCCTCGACCTCGCCCACCTTACCCTGCCAACTCAGGTCTATGGGGAAAACCCACGCTCATCCAGAATGTTGAAACACTAGCTAACATACCGCAAATAGTACTAAATGGCGGCAACTGGTTTGCCAAAACCGGAACAAAAAGATGCACAGGAACAAAATGCTTCTCGTTGACAGGCAAAATTAACTACCCCGGACTCATCGAAGTTCCAATGGGCATTACACTCAGAGAAGTCGTATTCGAAATAGGCGGCGGAATTCCCGATGGAAGACCTTTTAAGGCTGTCCTAGTTGGCGGTCCCTCCGGCGGATGCCTCCCAGACAGTCTACTTGACCTCCCTATAGACTACGATTCACTAACAAAGGCGGGGGCTATAATGGGTTCAGGAGGTATAGTTGTCATCGACGACACCGATTGCATGGTAGATACTGCAAAGTTCTTCACGGAATTCTGTGTGGACGAATCGTGTGGCAAATGCACGCCTTGTAGAGCTGGACTTGCTCGAGTGAAAGAGATTTTTGACAAAATAACTACAGGAAATTCTGATATGGAAGACTTAGCTATCCTTACAAAATCCGGCTCTTACATTCGCGACGCCAGCTTGTGCGGGCTGGGGCAGACAGCGCCGAACCCTGTTTTGAGTACTCTAAGGTACTTCAAAGACGAATACGTTGAGCATATCCAAAAGAAAACCTGCCAAGCAGGAAAATGTTTTAGAAAGGAGGAAAAAGAGCAAAAATGAGCATTTCAACTGCTACCTTGATAATCGATGGCGTTGAAATCACGGTTCCAGAAGGCACGACAATACTTGAAGCGGCCAGGGACAACGGAATCATAATTCCCACGCTGTGCTATTTAGAAGGCTTGACAAGCTACGGGGGATGCCGCTTGTGCCTAGTTGAGATACTTGGATCTCCAAAACTCTTTCCAGCTTGTGCTACACCCGTCAGCACAGGGATGGAAGTCATAACCAACTCTGAAAGACTGAAGGATTACCGAAAAATGGCTGTACAGATGCTTCTAGCCGAGCGAACCCACATCTGTTCAGTCTGCGTAGCAGATGGCCATTGCGAGTTGCAAGAACTGGCGAACCAGCTCGGCGTCGACCATGTGATGTTGGAACGCCACTGGACTGCCAAGGAAATAGACTCCACCCACGATTTTCTAGTTATCGATCGAAACAGGTGCATACTATGTACGCGTTGCTTAAGAATCTGTGATGAAATCGAAGGAGTCCACACGCTAGACCTGAAGCTCAGAGGAAAAGATGCCGAGGTAATAATGGATCTTGATGAACACTGGGCAAACTCCTGCTCATGTACATCATGTAGAAAATGTGCAAAAGTCTGCCAGGTCGGGGCGATTTACATCGAAGGAGAACCACTTTCTCATACTAAGCGCAAGGACATTGCTGAATTTATTACCGAAAGGAGGGAGCGAAAACGGAAACAATAACAAGAACGCGAATAGCGACGATGTGGCTCAGCGGCTGCTCAGGTTGCCACATGTCCTTCCTTGACCTAGACGAGTTGCTCATAGAGTTGGCAAAGAAAATTCAGGTTGTCTACAGTCCAATCGCCGACGTTAAGACTTTTCCCGAAAATGTCGATGTTACCCTTGTCGAGGGTGCTATCGGAGACGAAGATCAGATAGAATTGCTGAAAAAAGCCAGAGAAAAAACGAAAATACTAATCTCTCTTGGAGACTGTGCAGTGACCGGAAACGTCCCTGCTCTTCGGAATGCTCTGGAAGACAGCGACAGAGCCGTTCTCCAAAGAGCCTACGTTGAGAACGTTGACGTTAACCCGCAGATACCAAATGATGTCCCTAAACTCCTTAAGAAAGTTCGTCCGCTCCATGAAGCTGTGAAAATCGACTATTTTATTCCCGGATGTCCCCCACCAGCTGACATTATCGGCTACGTGCTTACCGAATTATTGTCTGGTCGAACTCCTAACATGGAAGGCAGATCAAAATACGGTTGAGGAACAAAATATGAATAAAGAAATTGTGATAAACCCAATAACTCGGATCGAAGGGCACGCAAAAATAACAATATTCCTAAAAGACGACGATTCTGTGAGTGAGGCAAGGTTTCACGTCACAGACTTTAGAGGCTTTGAGAAGTTCTGCGAAGGACGCCCATTCTACGAAATGCCCAGCATAACAGCAAGATCATGTGGCATCTGCCCAGTTAGCCACCTTATTGCATCGGCGAAGGCATGTGACGAGATAGTGGGAGTCAAACCGCCAACGACAGCAATTCTGCTTCGGCGCCTAATGCACATGGGCCAAATGATTCAATCACACGCATTAAACCTCTTCCACCTTTCTTTCCCAGACTTGATTCTCGGAATGGACTCAGATCCTGCAGAACGAAATATTTTCGGTCTCATAGCAAAACAACCTGACTTGGCCAGGGAAGGCATTAGGCTACGGAAATACGGACAAGAGATAATTGAAAAAGTAGCCGGCAAGAAAATCCATTCTAGCGAATGGGTAATTCCAGGCGGCGCAAAGTGGCCGCTCACCAAAGAGAAATCTGTTTACCTTCGATCCAATCTCAATGAAGCTTTGGAAACAACAACAAAGACGCTGACGATGTTCAAGAACTGGCTCCCAAACTTGGAGGATGAAGTGCAAAACTTCGGCAACTTTCCCACCTACTACTTAGGTCTGGTGACGGCAAAAGGTGGGCTGGAACACTACGACGGAAAGATCCGAATAGTGGATTCGGAAGGCAGAATGGTTGCCGATCAACTGGAACCTGCAGTCTATCAAGAATACATAGGAGAAGCAGTGGAGCCTTGGTCTTACATGAAGTTTCCGTACTATAAGCCACTTGGGTATCCAAAAGGAAACTACAGAGTCGGTCCCCTAGCTCGACTTAACATATCCTCGCAGTGTGGAACACCCTTAGCGGATGAGGAGCTTAAAGAATTCAAAAAACTCGGCAAAAACGGTATAGTTCAAAGCACTTTCCACTACCACTACGCACGACTAATCGAGATCCTATTCTGCCTTGAAGGTGTGAAAGAAATTCTTGAAAACCCCGAAAGCCTTTCCGAACGCGTTAGCTCAAAAGCCTTCGTCAACAACGATCAAGGTGTCGGAGTAGCTGAAGCTCCGAGAGGAACTCTGATTCATCATTACGCAGTTGACCCACAAGGCATGATTGTGTGGGCCAACATGATTATCGCGACTGAACATAACAACCTCTCCTACAACAAAGCCGTGACTCAGGTCGCAAAGAAATACGTAAAGGGCAAACACCTTCAAGAGGGCATGCTGAACAGAGTTGAAGCGGTAGTACGAGCTTTTGATCCGTGCCTAAGCTGCGCCACACACGCTGTCGGAAAAATGCCTATGGAAGTGCAGCTTATAGATTCCGAAGGTAAGCTCGTAGAAAGAATATTTCGGTAGCCGGGTCCTTTCAACTGCTTTCTTCTTTCATCTTTTCCAGAATGACACCTTTTGATTACGAGTAGCTACGTTTCCGATTTGACTTTGCCACACGGACGAACCCTCGAAAGTCCAACTCAAACTTTATGTAGTTGATATGGGATTTTTGAGTATCTAAGCAGGTATCACGACGCTAAAAATCTCCCCAGAGGTGAAGTCCAATGACTGAGACAGAAACTTCCAAAGAGACCAACAGAGAACCCATTAGATCTTCGGAAATCGACCCGAAATTTAAGTATGAACTCTCCAGGATGCACGGGAGCGAGAAAATTCTCAAATGCTTCCAATGCGGGACATGTACATCTGACTGTCCAGTCGCAAGATACAGCGATAATTACAGACCGAGACAGATAATTCGCATGGCCCAACTCGGGCTCCGAGACCGAGTCCTGAACAGCGACACTCTATGGCTCTGTGCAGCATGTTTCACATGCACCGATCGTTGTCCTCAGGATGTTGAAGTGGCAAGCGTCATTCGTGTTTTGAGGAACTTGGCTGCTGAAAAAGGATGCGCACCTGCGGTTTTCAAAGAGCAAGCCTCGAGTGTCCTCGAGTCAGGTTATGCGTACAAGATTCCTGAATTGCGGGTTAAGAAACGAGAGACCCAAGGATTACCCCCATTGCCAAAAGGCAATCCTGAGAATATTCGCAAGAGTCTCAAAGGCGTAAAGTTCATAGAAGCCGTGGAAAAAACTGGTGAACCACAGTGAACATCAAATATCTAATTTTCCTTGGCTGCGCCATTCCTTATCGCGTTTCAGCCTTCGAGATTTCTTCGCGTAAGGTTCTCCAGAAATTGGGAGTCGAGCTTGTCGAGATGCCCGAGTTCAACTGTTGCGGGTTACCCTTAGACCCAGTAAGCCACGAAATGATGTTGATACTCGCAGCAAGGAACTTGGCACTAGCCGAGCAACAAGGGCTAAACATTATCACGTTATGCCCAGGATGCGCTGGCACTCTGAAGAAAGTCAACAAAATTTTGAAAGAAGACAAAACGCTAAGAGAACAAATAAACGGTCACTTGAAAGAATCTGGTTTAGAGTTCAAAGGCACAACAACGACCAAACATTTGCTGCAAGTGCTAATTGAAGACGTGGGCTTGGAGAAAATTAAGAGCAACATTGTCAAGCCGTTGACGATGCTGAAGGTCGCAGAGCACAACGGTTGTCACATATTAAGACCAAAAGAATACATAGGTTTTGATGATCCCGAAGATCCCCAAACACTGAAAACACTCATCGAAGCCACAGGGGCAACTTGCTTGGATTACATGGACGAAACAGAATGTTGTGGTGCTCCAAGTGTAGGAGTGAGTGACAAAGTTGCACTGCAACTCGCCAGAGACAAACTGAATCACGTAAAAATGGTAGACGCGGAAGCTTTAATAACAATCTGCCCTTTCTGCCACATAATGTACGATACAAACGAACTACGCATAGAGAGAATGTTCAACGAAGTTTACGGCATCCCTGTTCTTCATTATCCTCAACTCTTGGGTCTAGCCATGGGGTTGACGTCTGACGAACTTGCTTTCAACGAACTTAGAGTAAATACTTCAAAACTGTTAAAAAAAGTCGCGGAAGGCGCAAAATAGAATGAGCGAAAAATTGAAAATAGCCTTTTATTGGGCTGCAAGCTGTGGCGGCTGCGAAATAGCCGTATTAGACATGAACGAGAAAATCCTTGACGTAGTAAAAATCGCCGACATCGTTTTTTGGCCCGTGGCCTTGGATGTTAAGTACAAGGACGTGGAGAACATGCCTGACAAGAATATCGACATTACTTTCTTCAACGGATCCATTCGGAACTCTGAGCAAGAACACATGGCTAAACTTCTGAGACAGAAGTCCAAGACTCTTGTTGCTTTCGGATCATGTGCTCACGAAGGATGCATACCAGGTCTAGCAAACCTAACCGACAAGAAAGAGATTTTCGAGTATGTCTATCTGAAAGAAAACTCGGTCGTAAACCCAGAGGGAACCATTCCTCAAACTAAAACTGAGGTCAAAGAAGGCACCTTAACCATTCCAGAATTCTACGATACAGTAAAGACCTTAGCACAGACAGTCGATGTCGACTACTATTTGCCCGGCTGCCCTCCTCCAGTTAAATTGATAACCAATGCCGTAGACGCTATAGCAAGGAACGAGTTACCGCCTAAAGGATCAGTGCTTGCACCTCTCAAAGCCGTCTGCGAAGAATGCCCACGGAAACGAGAGAACAAAAAAATCGACAAGATTTATCGCGTTTACGAGAAGATTCCTGAGCCAGAAAAATGCTTACTCGAACAGGGCATAATTTGCATGGGTTTAGCCACCCGTAGCGGTTGTGGGGCTCAATGTCTCAAAGTCGATATGCCCTGCACTGGATGTGGAGGAGCTGCCCCCAACCAACCAGAAGTGGGCGCAGGAATGATAACTGCTTTAGCCTCAATATTTGGATATGACGAAAAGACCTTATCTGCAGAGGAAGTTGAAAAACTGATGAGCCAGATAAAAGATCCTGTGGGTACATTCTACAC
Organism: uncultured Candidatus Bathyarchaeia archaeon; assembly: GCA_964432815.1. GTDB lineage: Archaea > Thermoproteota > Bathyarchaeia > Bathyarchaeales > Bathycorpusculaceae > A05DMB-2. The sequence continues at coordinate 1,528 of CAYSOZ010000040.1, read as the reverse complement.
GTATTCTTTGCCCTCGTCGATTCTCAGAAGAAAGGTGATGAAAAAATGAAAGAAATACTCATAGACCCAATTACAAGACTCGAAGGCCATGGAAACGTCTCCATATTCCTCAACGAAGCAGGCGAAGTAGAAAACGCCTACTTGAAAATCCCCGAGCTAAGAGGATTTGAAAAGTTCTGCATCGGAAGACAAGCTGAACTCATGCCTCAACTCACGACAAGAATATGTGGAGTCTGCCCAGTAGCCCACCACTTCGCTTCAGTCAAAGCTTTAGACGCTGCTTTCAAAGTCGACCCTCCACCAGCTGCAAAGAAACTTCGAGAACTCATGTACGTTGGATACATAATCTACGACCACACTCTCCACTTTTACTATTTAGGTGGACCCGACTTCATAGTTGGCCCTGAAGCGCCACCTGAAAAACGCAACATCCTTGGAGTCATCGAAAAAGCCGGCATGGATGTAGCTAAAGAGGTAATAAAACATCGAGCATATGGGCAGCGAATAACAGAAATCCTAGGAGGCAAAGCCACGCACCCAGTATGTGGATTGCCCGGAGGCATATCAAAGCCCTTGAGCGAAGAGGGCCGCCAAGAAATCGAAAGAATGGCAACTTCAAGTGTCGAGTTTGCCAAATTCACCCTAAAACTATTTCATGATATTGTCTTAGGCAATAGAAAGTACGTGGACATGATCAAAAGCGACGCGTACACAATGAACACTTACTACATGGGCATGGTTGACGAACACAACAAAGTCAACTTCTACGACGGAAAAATCCGAGTCGTCACACCAACTGGCAACGAATACTCCATATTTGAGCCAAAAGACTATCTGACACACATCGGCGAACACGTCGAAGAATGGACTTATGCAAAGTTTCCATTTCTGAAACAAGTTGGCTGGAAGGGTCAATACGACGGAGTTGACAGCGGGGTCTACCGTGTTGGTCCGCTTGGACGATTGAATGCCTCAAACGGCATGTCCACGCCCCTGGCACAAGCAGAGTACGAGGTCATGTACAAAACCTTAGGAGGCAAGCCTATTCACGGTACCTTGGCTTTCCACTGGGCACGTCTAATAGAGTTGCTTTACGCTGCCGAAAAAGCTGTAGAACTCGTCAAGGATCCAGAGATAACAAGCACAAATGTTCGCAACAAACCGGGCGAACCTGGAGAAGGCGTAGGAGTAGTCGAGGCAGCAAGAGGTACTCTATATCACCACTATGTACTGGATAAAGACGCGCTCGTGAAAGACGTTAACCTGATCGTTGCGACAACCAATAATTATCCTGCTATCTGCATGTCCATACGCGACGCGGCAAAAGGGTTGATACACGGCGGTAAAGTTGACCAAGGTGTACTTAACATGGTGGAAATGGCTTTCAGAGCTTATGATCCTTGCTTCGGATGCGCTACACATTTTGCGGTGGGGCAAATGCCTCTGGCTGTCAAGGTATATGACAACCACAAGAACGTCATAAATATCTTGAGCCGATAGTTCCTTTTTTTCTTTTTTCCTGTTCTCG
>CAYSOZ010000039.1:0-8980 GCA_964432815.1 uncultured Candidatus Bathyarchaeia archaeon | reverse complement strand
GGCAACTGCCCACACATCTTCTGGTGCACCGCCAAGTCACCATGTACAATGGTGCTTTGTCTGAAGCCATCTAAGGTCACTAGCAGAAGCTAGATAAAACCGTTATGATATAAAACTTGCTCTTTCCAGCTTAATTTTCAACTATCTTGAAAGCATAAGTGGAGGCAGGTCTGTGAAGGAAGACAACCTAGTGGTTACGCAGAGAAAACCTGTTTTGACATCAAGCCCAAGGTCTTCTGCTTCACATTCGATCAGGTGCGACTATCCCAATCAGAGTGAGTGCGTTATGCAGTACCGTGCGAATTGAGTCCGTCAGAATTATGCGTGCATCACGCAGCTCATTCGGTTCTGCTCTGATGACTGGTAACGCATTATAGAAGGTATTGAACTTATCAGCAAGTGTGTTTGCATAGTCGGCAATCAAATTAGGTTTAAGATACTCTGTTGCCTCTATGAAAGTATCTGGAAAGCTGGACAAAGACATTACCAGTTCACGTTCTAGCTTCTCCGTCAAGAGTTCAAATCCTGGCTTTCTTGAGTCAATTCCCGCCTTCCGCAGGATGCTACACGCTCTTGCATGCGTGTATTGAACATAGGGCGCGCTATTGGTTTCGAAGTTCAGCACTCTGTCCCATGTAAAGACAACGGGTTTGGATGGATCAACGTCAACCAGGGAGTAGCGGACGGCACCGATGCCGACGAAGTTGGCAATTTGTCTTTTTTCATTTTCGGTTAACTGTGGCGAACGTTTCGAAACTTCCTCATATGCCCTAGCAACCGCTTCATCTAATACTTGGTCAAATGTGATGTACCGCCCCCTACGGCTGCTCATTCTGTAGCCTGGTAGAGTAACCAAATTATAGGCGAAGTGAACAAAATTATCTGCTTGCTTACCGTAGCCCAACGCGTAAAGAGCTATCTTCAACTGCAACTGCGCCAAGGATTGTTCCATGCCGATAACGTTAACCACCTTTTCTGCTCGAGAGAATTTCCACAGAGAATAGGCGATGTCGCGAGTCGTGTAGAGCGTGGTACCGTCACCCCGCACAAGTGTCAAGGGTGGAATCTCATAGTCTTCCTTTAAACCTAGTTTAGCCTTGAGATTCAGGATGTGCGCTGCTTTCTCAGCGTCAAACTCCAAAACGTTTCCTTCAATGTGAACAAAGGGTGAGGTTTTCAGTCTTTGAAGAACCTCGTTGACCTGGCCGCTCCACACAAAATCGCTTTCCCAGTCCCAAGAATCATAGAAAATTTCTACGCGTTCTTGAGTTTCCTTAAACCCTTTGAGGCATAACTCGCTGACTTTCCGGATAACGCTTTGAGCCTCAGGTTCTCCATTTTCGTAATCACGGTTCAACCTGTTGATTTCTTCTTCGGGATTCTCGTCTGATCCTATTCTTTCCAGCAAGCTTTCAAAAAGGCTTGGAAACTTCTCCTTGAGCTCAGCGGCAATGGACATCCATTCGTCGATATCCTTGTTGATTTTAGCTATCTCTTCAACTGAAGAGAGCACTTTAGCAAGCTCAAGCGCCTTTTTGAGCCTATGAAGCTCCACTATGCAACTTGTTATGGTGTAGATCTTGCCCACAAAACTGTCGCTCTTCTCGTCAGGTTTGGGCTTTCCGAGTTTGATATATCCGTACGCAATCACTGAAGATTGACGCCCAACGTCATCTATATAGTAGTGGCGCGAGACTTTATGACCTCTTTCCATCAAGATTCTCGCCAATGCGTCTCCAAGCATTGGATTCCGAGCTTGCCCGATATGAATAGGGTGAAGGGGGTTAACGCTGGTGTGCTCGACAATTATCTTCATGGGCTCATCTGTCTTAGCAAAACCGTAAGATGCGCCCAGTTGAGCAATCGATTCAAGAGTTAGAGAAGAAAACTTCGGAAAATTGACGTAAAAATTAACATACCCACCTGCAGCTGCGCAATCCTCGATTAGAGAGAACTTCTGTTTACCAATAGACTTGACAAGTTGCATTGCCAGGTCGGCGGGTTTTTGGTTTAGCTTTTTGGCAAGTTCAAAGCACAAAGAAGAAGACAGTTGACCTAACTCGGGGTTTGGAGGTTTAGACAAGACAGGTGTCTCGACTCTAATTTCGGGCAGAGTCTTCTTCAGCGCATTCGCTAAATCGCGATCACATTCCTCACGGAACAGAGCAAATGGATTTTCCGATGTCATTGCAAGCATCTCCGGCTATGGAGCGCTAAACCTTTAAGGGGAAGTTGTATTTTAATGTGAAAAACGTCGCTTATCTATATTCGGATGCAGTGCACAATGAAGACAAAAATTATCTTTTCAGAAAAATGTCTGGGATACGGAACATGGCACATCGAAGGACCACAGAGAATAAGGATAGCCAACGAAATCCTGAGAAAAAAAGGATATGATTATGTCGAACCCTCACCTGCTTCTGAAGAGGATCTGCTAAAGGTCCACGATCCGGAGTACATTTGGAATCTCAAGAAGGGCTTAGTAGAAGACATAGACACCCCAGCCTATGATAACATCTACGAATACGCAAGACTCTCAGCCGGAGGAGCTCTTCTCGCTGCAAAAATCAACGGTTTTTCCATCATGAGACCACCAGGGCATCATGCTGGAAAAAATGGTGCGGCATTGGGAGTTCATACCCGCGGATTCTGTTACTTGAACAATGTGGCAATAGCAGTCAAATCTCTCAACAAGACAGCGTTGATATTGGATGTTGACGGACACCATGGAAACGGGACACAAGAAATTTTTCAAGACGAAGCAAAAGTAGTATACGTATCATTGCACCGTTTTCCGCATTATCCGGGTACAGGCGTACGGTCTGAAGGTAACTGCTTCAATTTTCCTCTGCCGGCCGACTGTGGTGAAAAGAAGTATCTTGAAACATTGGATCAGGCGTTGAATGCTATTGACGGAAAGACGTTTGAGGTCGTGGCTGTTTCTGTCGGTTTTGATACTCACTCCGGAGATTTGGCTTCTTTGGGCTTGACAGAAAACAGCTACTTAGAGATTGGGAAAAGAATTGCAGCGATAGAGAAACCTACTTTTTTCGTTCTGGAAGGGGGATACATGGGTGAAGCCAATGGTAAAGATATCGATTCCTTCCTGAAAGGTTACGAAGAAAACCTTTAGCAACAAGCATTCTATAAAAACTGCCTATTGCGAATAAGCGAGATGTTTGAACTAGGTTATGAAAGAACTATTTCTGTTTCTTTTCTTTAGCTTTCTTGTTTAGTGCCTCAAGTTTTTCCGTGACTTTCATCGATCTTTTTTCCGCGTCTGCTAGAAGTGGTTTCCAATCTTTGTTCCTGATCGTATTCGTTAAACGTTCAGTCTCTGTTGGAAGCCTTTCCAAAGCGCCTGAAAACCGTTTCTCGGCCTCTTCGTCGGTGGCTACCATTTCCAAGGCTTCTTCAGGACAAGATTCAATGCATTTCGGTTCGCCTTCACAGAGGTCGCAAGCCACAGATTTGCCTGTGTCGGGATGTATCGTGATTCCACCGTGGTCACATGCTTGAACGCACCAATCGCAACCTTTGCATTGTTTTTCCTTAAGCATGAGAATGCCAGTCTTTTCAGATTGAACCAAAGCTTTTTCCGGGCAAGCTTTGACACATTTTGCGTCTTCGCAGAATCGACAAGCAAGCGCGAAATTGAATAGCGGTGTCATACGCACAACGCGAATCCGTGAACGTATGGGATTCCAAATTGTTTCGCCTTTTTCCAAAGTACATGCGTATTCGCAAATTCCGCAGCCAGTGCACTTGCTGGGATCAACTGAGATGAATTTTCTTGATTCAAACTCGGAGGATGGCATTTCTGATATCTGAGTTGCTTGGAGTATCTAAATATTTCTGTGTTTTAACGTTCTTTTTGTTGCTGGTTTTTGAGAAAATCCATATATGGATAAGCTGCTACAAGAATCATCGAACCTTAAATTCGCAAATTGTGTTCACATGAAACCAAATGTGCTCAAAAAACGCTCATGGATGGAAAGGATGCCCATTCAAAATAGGAAATGAGGAACTTGATTATTCTCTGGTGGATAAGATTATAATGTAGTCTGCTGTGTCTGCGCACATATCTGCCGCATGCTCTATGAATTCGATTAAATCGTCAAAAATCACCATGGCACCACAGTTAATGTTTTCTCCATATTTCACAAACAGGCTTTTGGCCTTCAGATACTCTGCGTCAAGGTCGTGTTCGATGTCTCCGACTTGTTCGGACAGCTTTATGGCTTCTGCAGGGTTGAATGACATTTTCTCGATACTACTTCTCAGGGTTTGGGCGGCTTCAACGAGTTTCGAGGTCATAAAAACTGTTTTTTCGCATAATTCCTCAGGTATTTTTGTGTCTCCCAGCATTTCCAGACATCTTGCAGCATCTTTGGTGTGATCAGCCAGAGTATCAAGCCTTTTCACAAGATGCAGTAAGTCTTCGCGATAATCCGCCACAAGGGCTGCGCCTTTAGAAAGTTCCATAAAAACTTCTGTTCGCAGCTTGTCAACTTCTTCCTCTGCATGGAACAAGTTTTGAACATGCCGTCTGGTCTCTGCTGTGTTGCCCTCTGAGAAGCTTTTCATGGCTTTGTTAAGCCAAGTTACTGTGTCGAAGGCTTTTGTTATCTGATCATGTGCAAGTTCTAGGCCTTTTGTTCTGCGGCGTTTTTCAAACCAGCCGTAACTTCTTTTTTCCACAAGTAGCAGCTCCTAAGCGTACCTATTGGGAGAGTTGACATATAACCCTTATCTCAGAGTCAGTCTTGCAGAACATTTCGTGCCAATTGTACCTTATCGTTTAGGCTTCTCATTATTGTGTTAGCGACTTTGACTTCAATACCCAGCTCCTCTATACGAGCCTTTTCACTTGCGTCTAATGTGTCTAAAATGAAAGTGTCAAGAAAATCAGAATAAAGCTTGGCCACAGAAAATGCGGAAACCTCAAGGCCTACCCCTCGCATCAGTTTGTCCGCTGGGCCCTTGATTGGGGCGCCGGAGATTATTGGGCTAATGGCTACTTTCTTTGCTTTAGTGTTCCTTAACGCGTCTCTGACGCCTTTAACAGCTAGAATCGTCCCTATGCTAACTATCGGGTTGCTTGGACAAATTATCACCAACTCGGAGTCATAGATAGATGTTATGGCACGAACTGAAGGTCGCGCAAACTCCGCACCGCAATATTCGATACCCAGCACCTTATCTCTTGATCCGCGCTTGACTAGGTACTCTTCGAAATGAATTGAGCCGATCTCGGTCACTATTCTAGTCTCAAACTTGTCATCTGTCATCGGCAATATTGTAGCGTTAAGCCCTAAAGTTTTACAAATCTGCTCGGTAACTTCCGTTAATGTATAGCCTTTCTTCAGAAGACTTGTTCGGAACAGGTGGGTGGCTAAATCCATGTCGCCTAGAGTGAACCACACTTCGTCCATTTTCCTCAGTGCTTGGAGACACCGAAATGTATCCTGCCTTATTCCCCAACCTTTCTTATCATCGACGATGCCTGCCAAGGTGTACATGACGATATCGAGGTCTGGACTTATGTGCAGACCGAACAATTCAATGTCATCACCTGTGTTGACGATTACGGAAAGATCTCTCTCATCAACGAGTTTTGTGAGTCCTTTGAGAAATCGCGCAGCGCCTATTCCACCTGCCAATGCCGTGATCAATGTTTCTCACTTATGTGAGCTAATGGGTCTCATTCTCGGAAACCCAATACTCCGTCGCTGAACCTTCCGCACTAACAACACGTTCTTTCTTGAAAACTGGTGCCTCTCTTTTGTACCGCTCCACGGCTTCCTGTAAAACCGGGAAGACATCCGTACGATGAGAACCGGCAACCGAGACGTAAACCATGTCTTCGCCCACGTTGAAATCGCCCAGCAAATGGTGAATTTGAACGTCAACTATTCCGGGTTTCTTGGACAAATCCTCGCAGATACCTTTGAGAACCTCGTTTGCTTTTTCCTCATATGCTTCTAGGGTGAGTTTCTGAACTCTTTCGCCTGTCAGTGTTTCGCCGCGGGTTAAGCCGATGAAAAGGGCTATGGCTCCAGCTTTTCGAAATTGATCGTTCTGTTTGATGCTGTTTAGCACGTCGGAGACATTAAATGTTCCTTTTTCATGGACTCCTGCATTTGCCCTCAAAATATCACGTCCCTTTCACATCAATAGACCTTGATACATCCTAAGTAATACTATCTCTAAAGAAGTTTCTATCCAGAGCGCAACCAAATATGAAGAAAAGAATGGATGATGTAACAGAAGAAAACCAAACGCGGACTACTGCTTCGCTTCAACAGGAACCTGTGTTGGCGCCGAAACGAGCTTCGATTTTCTTATGCCAACATGCCTAAGCGGAGCAACTTTCTTAGCCTCATTATAGACGTCCGAAGCTATTTTTCCGAGGACCATTTCTTGCACAAAGCTGTCCAAGTTCAAAGAAGCGGCTTTTTCGTTAACCGTTCTCTCCATGATATCTCGAATTATCTTTTCCTGCGATGTTTTAATACGGGAAAGCGTGAGCGCTGAAACTGCAATTCTCAGTCCATAGCCGTCTTTTGTCGTTAAATTGAAAAGTCCGTCAACCTTTGTTGTCCTTCGCCTGACCAAGCTTCTGAGATAGTCACGGCTGTACTCATGCCCCTTGAATAAGGTACGGGCGGTTTTGCCATCGATCTCATTTATCTGGAAGAACATTTTCAAGTACATATGGGAAAAGTCTCCAGTGATGTCATAGAGTGTTGCGTCGACGACTCTTCCGATTAGTTGATCCGGCTCTTCCGCTGGGATTGAGCCTAACTCAACGTTCCCAAAGAAGGGAGGCGCAATTACCATGTGCCATGCTTTGCCTCGCCATTTGTCGCGCATCTGCTTTGTTTTTGAAGACAAGTCAATCCCTCGAACGCGGCTTCAACATTCTCAAAGGGCTATTAAAAGGTTTACCGTTTCTGGCCTATCATCTCATTGTTGCCCATATATTTTCTCAGTACTTTCGGAATGGAAATTGTCCCGTCTGGTTGTTGGAAATTCTCTATTAAGGCTACGATTGTTCTGCCTGTCGCTATGGCTGTGGAATTCAAAGTGTGAACAAAACCTTTTGTGGGTGTTCCTTCCTTTTCTCGGTACCGTATGTTCAATCGCCTAGCTTGATAATCTGTACAGTTACTGCATGATATTATCTCTCGGTAGTCGTTTTGCGCAGGCATCCATGCTTCTATATCGTATTTTTTGGCGGCAACGGTGCCGATGTCGCCAGTGCAAACATTAACTACCCTGTAGGGGAGGCCGAGTTTCTGGACGAGGTCTTCCGCATTGCTGAGAAGTTCTTCGTGAATTTTCCACGAATCTTCGGGCGTGCAGAAAACGAATTGTTCTATTTTGTTAAACTGGTGAGTTCTAAAAATACCACGCGTGTCTTTGCCATGAACGCCAGCTTCTTTTCTGAAGCATGTGCTGATTCCTGCAAGTTTTATAGGCAGATCTTCTTCTCTCAGGACTTCGTTCATGAACATAGCCGCCATCGGGTGCTCCGAGGTAGCTATCAAGTAAAGGTCTTCGTTCTCAATTTTGTAGAGTACGTCCGCGAAATCACCCAAAGAAGTGACACCTTCGTAAGGTTCGCGTCTCATTAGTAACGGCGGTTCGACCGGCAGATAGCCTTTTTTTGTCATTTCCTCTAGAGCAAAACTCATCAGCGCCATGTCCAAAAGTGCTCCTTCGCCCTTCAGAAAGAAGAATCTGGCGCCAGTGACTTTTCCAGCCCTTTCTGTGTCGATTATGTTAAGGGGTAAAGCTAAGTCAATATGGTTTTTTACCGGGAAAGTAAACACGGGCACTTTGCCCCATTTCCTCACCTGCACGTTGTCACTTTCATCCTTCCCAAAAGGCACTGAATCATGCAGTAAATTCGGCAACTGCATCAGAAAGTCCTTTGTTCTTTGTTCTGCTTGAGTCACTTCTTTTTCAATTGTGGTAATCTTTAGGTCGATTTCCTTTGCTTCTGTGAGTTTTTGCTTGATGTCTTTTCCGGCTTTTTTCGAAGCTGCTATTTCAGCGGTTACGAGTCTTCTCTCGTGGCGTAGACTGTTAAGTTTGGTAAGGTCTTCGCGCCATTTCTCATCTGTGACTACAAGTTCTTCCAGGATTCTGATGTTTTCATGGTCCCCTCGTTTAGACAGGTTGGCCTTTACGAAATCGGGGTTTTCGCGGATGAGTTTAATGTCCAGCATTTTGCTCACGGGGGTTGGTTCAGTAGTTAGATTCTCTTGATTATATAAACTTGCTACGCAACTCCCAAAAGGTTTTCTTTTGCATGCGTGTCTGTCGAGTAAGAAAGATTTAATTCTGCCCACGTTCGTGAATGAAAGGGCAAGGTTGAAACAAGTTGGCTAGGCTGTCTGAGCTGAAGCTAGCTATGGGAACCAGCATCTTGATTGCTGGTTTCGTATTCGGCGTTTTCATACTGGTTGTGCTGTTTCTTTTGCAGTTGGATTTTGTGACAGGGACAATTTTCGCCTTAGCCGCTGCTGGCCTTTACATACTCTTCCAATACTTGCTAGGGCCAACGATCGTAGCAGCTTCAACACGACTGAACTATATTAAACCAGGAGAGAACCCGTGGCTTGAATCAGCTGTTAAAGAGCTAGCGGACAAAGACGGACTACCAATGCCCAGAATAGCAGTGGCTCCCAACAGCTCGCCCAACGCGTTTACTTTTGGCAGATCAAGCAGCAGCGCGACTTTGGCGGTGCATGAAGGGTTGCTTACCAACTTGAACCAAGATGAGATAAAAGGAGTTATAGCCCACGAGTTGGGCCATATCAAACACAAGGACTACATTGTCATGACGGTGCTTTCAGCATTGCCGTTAATTGCATATATCATAGCGCAATTCTCCATGCGGGCTGGGATGTTCACCTCTGGACGGAGAAGTAAAGACAACAATGCAGGCGTGATCTTTGTTATTATTGGT
>CAYSOZ010000038.1:0-9043 GCA_964432815.1 uncultured Candidatus Bathyarchaeia archaeon | reverse complement strand
TTGACTTTTGTTTGCACTGAAGAGATAAGGCGTACAGAAGATTTCACGATGGCTGATTACGTTCTAGACGGGATGGGAGCAGGATACATTTCTGGAAACTTGACTTTAACTGGTTTGTCAACAGGCAAGCACGAACTAACAGTCATCGTCTGGACTGTGAAGGGAGTCTTTTCAGAAACGATACACTTCAGCATATCTCAAACCCCAGAGCCTACGCCTTCTCCCAGTCCATCACCTACTTCCCCTCCTTCAACAGAACCAACGCCAAGACCAGAGCCTTTTCCGACAACATTAGTCATCGGTTCTGTGGTTGCAGTGACTGTTGTCGGCTTTGGTTCGCTGGTTTATTTCAAGAAACACCGGAGAGATGAGACTCCGAGAAGAAGAGGACTCCAGCTTTTCAGAAAACTTAAATAATAATGTAACAGTTTTGCATCTCCACGAGGTTGTAGACCAACCAAACCATGTAAAAGCGGTCGTAGTCTAGTTTGGTCTAGGACATCAGCCTGCCACGCTGACGACCCGGGTTCAAATCTCGGCGACCGCACCAATCTCTCTATTTGCTCGCTTATTACCGCTGGATGGTTGTACCATTCCAAAATATCAAGGTGCGATACGGCAAATCAACAGGTGCGTTATGGGTTTTTTCCTCATAAACAATGTCTATTTTTCCCGCGTACTTCGTCAGCAGAGTCGATGTGTCATTCCAAATCTTGGTAGAAAATGAATCCGAAGGCCACAAACCCCAGATATTGTCCTGTGGACCGCGAAAACCATACCCGTAATCCGCAGGCAATACATAAGCAACGTCCGCCGGAAACTCGTCGCACCGTTGACCGCCGTTCGTTTTATCCCAAAATTTCTTCATAGCGTCTAGATGCTCTTGCATCAACACACCATATTGTCCAGACGGCGTCGAGTTGCCGTCAAAAACAACAATGTAACGAGCACCCGATTGCCAAGCCAATACCATGTCGCTGTAAAGCTGAGTTCCGTCTTCCAAACCATCGTCAGCAGGGTGATACGTTATAATCGTCCCCCAACTTTTGCCCAGAGTCTTTGCTGCTCCGCGGTCAAGCGCAATGGCCACTTGGCGATTTTGGGTGCCTCGGGGCTCACCCACAAACTCACAGAGAACTGTGTTGTACCCGCTTAGGAAATCATACCAGTAAAGCGCATAATCAGATGTGTACAACTTCAAGTTCGATGGGGGCGAGTAAAAAATCTGTTTTTCCAAAAATAAGAACGTATTCATATTGATGATGAAATGCCTTGCAGCGTCGCTTGTGTTATCGGCTCTTGAAACAAGCTTGTCTGGATTATCTATTTCGTAGTCCATTTGTTTGCCTCCAACCTCATCAAACAGGTATGCGCCGAGACACCTGTTCCCCCATCGCCGAGTCGCATTTTCAAAGAATGATGCATCAGGACCTCGAGGCGGAAACACAATTCCTGCATATCCCACATACACAATAAAGTAAAAACCTCTTTGATACAGATAATCACAGACGGCTATCAACTTTGATGTGTTGCTGGTAACCCTTGTTGATCCTATTATGATCAAGTTTGCGAATCCGCGAGTGGCATCAGCGATACGGTAAACATCTTCTTCATCTCCGTATCCCACATCTACACCTACGAAGAGCACTCGATCTTCATAGACTGGTCTTACCAACAAGGTGGTTCCGATTGATGTAAGCAGAAGGCCGAAAACAAGCAACATTGCAGAAATTGCCAGTAGGTGCCTTCGCTGATTCCGTCTAACCCCAGAGGACATTATGCCCTAACCTCTTCCAAAAAGCACTGATGAGGGCATTTCAGTCTTTTTACAAAAACCATGTCAACATCGAAACTCCACTATCCCTAATCTAACTTTTCCTTTAAAAATTAGCGCGTTAGCGCGATCTGTTCAAGTGTTTTCGGTCCCTTTATGGCGCGCTGGAAGTCTACCAGAAACCGGGAACATACTCTCGGATCCTGAGAGGGACATTCAACGATTTAGCTATTTCCTGAACCTTCTCGATGTCAACTTCAGGCATTCTGACTGCAGAAATCTCAACCTGTAAGTCACCCTCTACGGCTTTCTTAACGAAATCTTTCACAATTTCGAAAGCACCCTCGAACTCCGGTCTACAATTTGCCCCGTACGTCTCTTCGCCCCAGCCGTTCAAACTCACACTAACCTTATCTACTCCTGCCATTTTCAACTCTCGCACCACGTCTCTACCATCGTTTAACCAGTAACCGTGTCCGTTAGTGTCGACGCGAACAATAACAGCGCCAACGTGGTTCCGTATCCATCGGGTAACCTCCACCAAAATATCCAATCGAGCCGTCGGCTCGCCAAAACCGCAGAAAACTATCTCTTTCCAATGTCCCAAAGCTAAAGCTGCCTCAAGCTCCCTCACAACCTCAGCCAACGCTGGCTCTTCTCTCAATTTCAGGTTGAAACCGCCAACACCCTGTTTAAAATTGCGAAAACAAAACCAACAATTATTCGAACAGCGGTTAGTAATGTTAAGGTAGAGGTTGTTGTCAAGCCAGTAGACGACTCTCGGTTTTTCGTCCATGATTTACTAGTCACCCGGAAACTAATCAAAATACAGAACACGCGTTTAACTATATAGTTTGGAGTTGTGCGCGCGTTACCGTCAACTTCTGCTTCTGAAAATTATCACGACCAGTATTCCTATTGCCACCAGCAATCCTGAAATAACCATCCAGTACCAAAATTCTCTTGAGCCCTGAACTGACAAATCGGAAAACATAACAACCAAGTCGCCTTCCAACGGCTCATTGAACACAGAATTCATGTAGATAGTCAGGCTTTTTACACCAGCTTCGCTATTTTCAATGAAATTCTTATCGTTCCAAACACTGTCGCTCTTGGTTGTATATGCGCGAATGTTGGTGCATTCAGTTTCGAATCTGACCGTGAAATGGGCTTTTGAACTGTTGCTTAAAGGCGACAAGTAAGGACTGATATTAAGGTCATATAGAAACAGGTAGCTTCCGTTAATGATTGTAAGCGGATGTTCGTAGTGTATTGTTAGTAGAAAATGGTCTGAGACAGAACTAATTGTGGCTGAAATCATGGGCCAATCCCCAATGGCTGTGTGATGTAAAAAGTCCGGATATGCTTCAGTGAAGTTGCTCCAGGGTAACTCTTTCCCGTTGAGTCTTATGCTGATATTCGTTGTTCCGGGAGGAGTTGGATAAACCATGGGCAGCTCGTCAAAAGCATCGCATTGCACGGTGTCGTTTGAATTTCTCAATAAGTATATGGGGTAGACTCCGTCGATTTTCGCCCAAATAGTTCCGTTAACACGTGTAATTGTGTAGTTAACGTACTCCTCGGGCATGGCAAGAACGGGCGAAGTCGCCTGTTCAGGATTACCCCTCACAGAGGTAACGAATTGACTCCCGATAATCTCAGGGAACAATATCACAACAATCAAAGTTGCAGTAAACGCCAGTTTTCTCTTCAACATCATCATTGAATTATGAAACTGAATGGTTCTAAATAAGTTACGGAGAGATCTTCGCCGAAGACACGATAGTATCCAGTTAAACATGCGATATTGGCGTCTTGTGACTGCCAAAAGCAAGACTATGGATTTAAGTACCTTTCACAATAAGAAGGAAACATCAAAACCTACAAACAATCGAAGTGAATTTGCCGATGCCACTTTACGATAAAGAAGAATTGGACAAGTTTAGGCTATCAGGAAAAATCCTTCGCGAGACAAGGGAAGAAATGCGACAGATCGTTCATGAAAACATGCCAATAATTGACGTATGCGAAAAAGCCGAAGGCCTTATACGCGAAAAAGGCGGAAAACCCGCCTTTCCATGCAACGTCTCCATAAACGAGGTTTCCGCTCATTACACTTCACCACCAAACGACAAGCTAAGAATACCTGAAAAATCCGTGGTGAAGGTAGATATAGGCGTCCACGTCGACGGCTATGTAACAGATACTGCCTTCACGGCCTGCTTCAACCAAGAGTACAAGAGCATGCAAAACACAGCTGAACTCGCTTTGAAAGTGGCTATAGACAATATACACGGGGAAATGGCCGTGTCGAAGATAGGCGGAATAATCGAGAAAACAATAAAGAACCGCGGTTTTAAGCCAATCTCAAACCTCACAGGACACTCAGTGGGTAGATATCTGATACACGCGGGGACTTCTATTCCTAATGTTTCTCAGGTTTCATTCGGTACGGTCAAAACCGGCGAGGTTTATGCAATCGAACCCTTTGTTACGTTACCCGAAGCTGCAGGCCGCATAGAAGATGGCGATGAAATAACGATTTTCCGTTTGGTCAAATCTAAGCCTCAAAGAGACCCCTATGCAAAAGCAATGCTGGGATACATTGAAGACAACTTTAGAACTTTGCCTTTCGCTCAGAGATGGTTGAAGAATGTGGTTCCTGAAAAACAGCAACACGAAGCCTTTAAGGAACTACTTAGTTCAAAAGCACTTATGGGCTATCCCGAGTTTGTTGAGGTAAGCAAAAAAGTCGTGGCTCAAGCGGAACACACGGTGCTCATAACGGAAACAGGTTGTGAAGTCTTAACTTAGAAAGCATAGGTTTTTTCTTTTTCTTTGACTTCTCTATAGATTGCAGTTATAATCATTTTATCGTCGCATTTCTGGCATTTTTCGAGCTCTTTGTAGACGTAGTCGCCCCGTTGGAATTCCCTCACGCTCTTGTACGCACATTTTTTGCATTCTACAGTAGTCATAGTTTTAGGAGCGTTAATTTTCAAGTCGGATACTCGTCTTCGAGACTGGAACAAGACGTAAACCGATAAACCCATAGCTATGAAACCTACAATAAGCAAGAATCCAGCATATTCTGTTTGTCCAGCCGTAAAAGCCATCACAGACCATAGCAGAGCAACAATTGACAAAGCTAGTATTATCATGACTATTGTCAAGAGATAGGTTGAGATTTTGTCAGCCGTAGATGTTTGTTTACTTTCCACCATTTGCTTTGCCTCTTATTGTCCAATTCCGATGGTGTTTCCCACACCAACGATAATCACCTTGTCTCCTTCTTTCGTTCTCTCGAGGATCACGTTTTTCACTCGCTCTATGACTTTGTCAGCTGAGTCCGAAATCTCTTTACGCATAGGAGATACTGCGTCGCCGATGTCTTCTTTGACTATTACTGCGTTAATGGGGATTTGATACTTTGCGAGGGCTTCTTCGATCTTGTACTGGTCAACGCCGGGTCCTCCTATAGCAGCGCCTATTCCTTCGGAGACTTCGCCAACTGTTTCGCCTTCAAGCTTTAGGCCAGCATCGATCATTATTACGTTGGCAATCTTCCCTTCGTTCTCCTCGATCACAGCCTGCACTGCATCTCCAGGTTTTCCCACGTTTCCGCCAGGTCCCTCAGCCTTGAGAATGAAGGTAGTCCTTCCTTCCATTGGAACTGTAGCCACAACACAGTCTTTTGGCACTTTGCGGATTTCATATCCATGCATGAGTTTCGCAGCCACTAACGGGCCAGCTCCATCACCTATTGGCTGGCCATAAGCAAAAGCTTTCAAGGCGCTCGCATATGCTTCGGCTTCTTTCATAACTAAAGGCAGTATCATTTGAAGCTGCATTATGACATAAAGGCTCAAGGTCTTCTTGCCCTGAATGTAAAAGTGACGCACAACTTTGAATATGTAGTTTAAGGCCATTGCTGCTTCCAGAGTATTCTCCAGATTGTTCACTTGAATCTCATCGCCCGCAGGCGCCATGAGCTTCACTTCGTCTTTCAGGCGAGTGTCCCTTACATCGAGTATGTGGTCCAGCTTGTAGACTATTCCTGCAGGATCCATGCTCTGTGGCGAAATTGTGAAGTATTCCAGGTAACGATCCACTCTCGGGGATGGGTCAGTCGGTGGTTTTCCGATTTCTTTTATGGTTTCTATGGCAATTTTCCGCCCTTCTTCCTTCATGAACTTCAGCTTGTAAAGAGAGGCCTCGACTTCCCTTATCATCACATACATCTGGATTCGTTGCCCATACAACATGAAAACCACAAATAGCATTATGCTTGCTGCATAAATTATCTGAGAGATTATGTCGCCGCCAGGAAGAAAGGCCATATTTACACCACTCCACCACACACTATTGAAGCTTAGTTATAAATCTTAGCTAAATCTCCCGCAGATTAGCAATAATAAGAGTGGGCTGCCAGCTTTCCCAGGTTCACGTGGCCTAAGACCACACTACAGCGGGGAACGGAACACGGTTTAACTTCTGAGTTCGGGATGGGATCAGGTGGGACCCGCGCCCTATGGCCGGCAAACCCAGACGTATACGTTCGACTTTCCTTGATTAACCTTTCGCTTCTGCTTGATTGAGTCTGCAGGAGAAAAATGGCTTTCAGAGATTTCACGATTTGGATAGGCATAGTCAGTGTAAGAGAACACGTAGGTTGCGAGGGAGTTCTTTGTAATAGTCCGTGAGGCTCAGAAGCTTCATTTTGGAAAGAGTCTCTGAAGGCAGATGTTCAGTAGGCACGGCCTTCAGAAGAAGTTCTGTTTCTTCTTCCGTGAATTCCGCAGTCTCGCCCACCATGTTGAGAAAAGGCTTGTTTTCAGGGCATGCTGCTTGACAACGAATACAACCCACGATGCAGTTATGCCACTCAGGTTTTATCCAGTCAGGGAATGGGATTTTCGCTTCTTTCTCGTTGTGGTATGTTATGCATTTTTCTGCGTGAAGTAGAAAACGATCTGATGATATAGCACCAGTCGGGCAGACTTTTCGGCAAATGCGGCAGTCTTGGCAGCGCGTCATCATCTTCGTCTCTTGCCAACTATCGATATCGCATGGGGCATCCGAGTAGACGGCTGTCAACCGCATGAAGCTGCCCATACCCTGAACGTAGGTGATGTTGTTTCTTCCATACTCAACCAAACCGCTTCGCGAAGCGAGCAGTTTCAGGGGAAGCCGAGGCATAGCGATTCTGTAGCCTTCTACGGCTGCGGCTTCGGCCACGAGATGTTCAATGTGAAGACGCTTCTCGTCGTACGCTGTGTAGGTAGGTGGCAAGATGTAGGCTTGTTTCTTCCCGCTCCAGTTGAAAATTGCTTTGGTTGGTGGCCGGGGCATGGCAACAATGACGATCGATTTTGCGTTTCTAAGCTCTTCAGGCGGCGTGAACTCAAAAGTCAGTATATATTGGCGGACAAATTCACCGTCAAACTGTCCTAGGTCTCGGCGGTTTTCGATTTCTTGTCGGAGTTCAGCCAGATGGCAGGTGGATACTGTTCTGAATTTGCAGTTTTCCCGAGTAAGATTGCCAAAATCCAATTTAACGTTCACACATTGAGATATTTTTGTTTTGACTTATTTGCCTATTCCCTCCTCGGATTACCCAAAATTTCTAAGGAAGAAAAAGTGAAGTGGGGTCGGAGTGATTTGAACACTCAACCAATGGGTATCTTCAAGACCGCTCCAGAATTAAGTCATCCCCCAAAGGGTCAGCATACCCGTGCAATCTTCTGGAGCCCATCGTCCTACCTGGTTAGACTACGACCCCAACCACTGCGGACTCTATTTACTGAAGCAAACAAATATTAAAACAACACTATAGCATGCGCGCTACGATGTCTTCTTCCCCGGTCGAAAAACCTTGAAGCATGAATTATTGGTACACCTAAAATTAACACCGTGCCTGTTGGTTCGTAGGGATTTTCATACATACTTCTACATTGCGCTGGCACCATCATCAAGAGAGACCGCGCTGAAGGTCGTTGGTTCAAATCTGGCAAGCCTCACCGAAATCTTATTTCTCGGCAATATCACGTGCGAACTGTTGTCTTCAAGTTGAAGGTTTGCCAGAAATGCAGAGATAACACCCAGACTTGTCGACAATAGTGATGCTGGTAAATCCAGCTTTTTTCAACAAATGCTTCATTTCTTGCTCTTCAGGAAGAACATCGTGGGCAACTGCTGCTACATTTCTGTGATGGGCTTTTATCTGCGTGCTGCTTAAGGCATGGGCGATTATGAGTCTGCCGCCTGGCTTCAACACCCTATTCATTTCGTTCAAAGCATCAACTTTGTTGTCTAGGTGAGGGAGCAAACCGAAACAAGTGATAGCATCAAAAGACTCTGAGGCAAAATCCATTTTCTCAATTAGTTGAAGTTTTACGCTGACGTTCGGAAGATGTCCATATTTTGCTTTACAGATGTCAACCATTTTTTCTGCGTAATCAATGGCTGTGATGTGCCCTTTGGAGCCTACAGCTTTGAGTAAAAAAGGGATCAGAATTCCCGTGCCTGTACCTGCATCCAGAATTCTCTGGTCGCGAGCGAGATTGAATGAAGGTACTATTTGCTCCAAGAAGTCCTCCAATTTTTTATTGTGGAATCGATCATCCCAGGTGTTAGCTGACTCGTTGAAGAAAAGACGCCGGTTCATCATTCAGAATCACGAATGAAGTTCGGTTGTGGTTGTTGCATGGTACTATTTTTGGCTGTAATTTTGCGTGCGTCCAAGCCTGTCACCAATGATGTTCCTATTGCGCCTCCTAATACGCCGCCTATTGCATGTAATCCTGCCCAACCAAGAACCCCTCCCATCGCGTTGAACGCTGAACCAGTCATGAAGAATGTGCCGATAATAAAACCTGCCAAAGACGCAGAAAAGATTGAAATTGTCATCATGCTTGCAGCCGTGTATGTCTTTCTTCTAAATGTCCTGCCATATCCAGAAGCCGCCGTCGTCAGATCGAAGAATATACTCGCAGCAGTGAATCCTAAGAAATGGTACGGGTTTGGGGCAATTGCAAAATTGATGAGGGTGGCGATGATGCCGATTATTGTTATAGCGCCGATTTTTCTTATCCACCAGGCTGCTAGTACAAGTAGGGAGAAGCCAATCATATCGCAGAAGAATGGCAAATGGGATATGCTGAAGAAGATCGGTGCAAAAATGGAGTTTAGGATACCCCATAATGTTGCACACATCGCGATTGCCGCTATATCACGGCTGCTAAAGTAAGGCATGACGTATTCCCAGTA
>CAYSOZ010000037.1:0-9123 GCA_964432815.1 uncultured Candidatus Bathyarchaeia archaeon | reverse complement strand
ATTAATTCGCATTTCCAGATAAATTATCTTTTCAGTTAGAATAGGCTTTATCCTATGAGCGAACGGTATCCGTGTCGCCGCTTCCTTTCTTTCACTGAATGCCTTGGGTCAAGCAAATTTCCTTTATGATCCTTTTCATCTTGCGCTTCAAAGGCGAAATGTATATTTTAACCTAGCGCGAAAAATGTTAATTCAAAGAAGGACAACTCTCAATGAGCGAGCAACAGAAAGAAAAGACCATCGATCTCGAACATCTCTTAAACGCTGAAAAGAAGCGTTCAGAAGACTATCTAACACGACTCAGATATTTGCAGGCTGACTTGGAAAATATGAAAAAACGATATGACCGACAAGCAGAACAAGAAAAGAGCTATTGCACTGAACGCTTGGTCACCCAATTGTTAGATGTCGTAGATGAACTGGAACTTGCACTGAAAACAGGGCAATCCGAGAATTCCACTCAAACCTTAATTGAGGGTGTGCAGATGACTCTCAAGAAAATCAGAAAAGTCCTCGAACAAGAAGGGGTTACTTCCATAGAGAGCGAGGGAAAGGTTTTTGACCCTTCAATACATAATGCTGTTGTCGCAGTTGAGCGGGAGGACGTTGACGATTGTATTGTAGTCGAAGAGGTAAGAAAAGGCTACAAAATGAAAGAAAAGGTCATTAGACCCTGCATCGTCAAAGTCGCAGTAAAGTCCTCAAAATCACAGAAGGAGAAAAAGAATAATGAGCAATGTTAAAACAAGCGAAAAAGTGCTAGGTATAGACCTAGGAACTACGAACTCAGCAGCCGCCATATACGAAGGCGGGCGTGCCACGGTAATACCGAGCGCAGAAGGTCCTACTATGGCGGGAAAAATGTTTCCGTCAGTGGTGGCTTTCACAAAAGACGGTCAGCTTTTGATAGGCGAACCTGCGAAACGCCAAGCGACCGCGAATCCTGAAGGAACAATTTTTGAAATAAAACGAAAAATGGGCACCGACTATAAGGTCACCATATATGGAAAGGAATACAGCCCACAGCAAATCAGTGCGTTCATACTGCAGAAAATCAAGAAAGACGCCGAAACCTATCTGGGGGGAACCATACGCAAGGCAGTCATAACGGTTCCAGCCCATTTTGACGACAACCAACGCCAAGCCACTAAAGACGCTGGTGAAATCGCTGGCTTTCAAGTGATGCGAATAGTCAACGAACCGACGGCCGCATGCCTCGCGTACGGCATAGACAAATTAGAGAAAGAAATGAAGATTCTTGTATTCAGTTTTGGAGGCGGAACCCACGACGTTACAGTGATGGATTTCGGCAAGGGCGTCTTCCAAGTGCTTTCAACAAGCGGAGACACGCAACTCGGTGGCACAGACGTTGATAAAGCTATCGTGAATTATATCGTAGATGAATTCAAAAGACAAAACGGCATAGACCTCGCCAATGACAGACTGGCTGCAACCCGACTTAAAGAGGCAGCCGAAAAGGCAAAGATAGAGCTGTCTACCTTAATGAGCACGGACATTGACCTTCCATTCCTGACTGCCGACCAAACAGGACCCCGCCATCTGCATCTTTCACTTACGAGGACCAAACTAGAGTCATTGGCACAGCCCATAGTTCAGAAAACCGAGCGCACAATCATAAAGGCCTTAGAAGATGCAAAACTAACGCCTAACGGGATAGACAAGATTATTCTCATCGGAGGCATGACCCGAATGCCTCTTGTTCAAAAATTCGTGGAGCAAACCTTGGGGAAACCGCCAGAAAGGGGCTTAGATCCCATGGAATGCGTTGCCATAGGCGCAGCTATACAAGCAGCGGTAATCACAGGAGAAGTCACCGATCTTCTTCTGCTTGACGTCACACCGCTATCGCTTGGTGTAGAGACACTAGGCGGAGTATTCACACGGGTAATGGAAAAGAACACAACAATCCCAACCAAAAGAACTCAAGTATTCACAACAGCAGCAGACTTCCAAACCGCAGTTACCATTCACGTGCTTCAAGGAGAACGCGCGATGGCATCAGACAACGTTTCCTTAGGAACCTTTAACCTAGTGGATTTGCCCCCAGCTCCGAGAGGGGTGCCTCAGATAGAAGTCACATTCGACATAGACGCCAATGGCATACTGAACGTGACAGCGAAGGACCTTGGCACCGGAAAACAGGCAAAAATAACCATTACTGCTTCTACAAAGCTGTCAAAGGAGGAAAAGGAGCGCCTGGTTAGAGAAGCGGAGCAATTCAGTGAGCAGGATAAGAAGAAACGCGAAGAAGTTGAGCTAAGAAACAACGCTGACAGCCTAATCTACACAGCGGAACGCACAAAGAAAGACCTGGCGGACAAGCTGACCCAAGAACAGAACGGCAAGATAGATGCAGGAATTGTTGCATTAAAAGACGCCTTAGCCAGCAACGACTTCACACAAGTTAAGACTAAGTCCGAGGAGTTGCAGAAGACTCTGCAAGATGTCGGCACCGCAGTCTACCAGCAAGCAGCCGCTGAACAGGCAAAGCAACAAGCACAAGCTGGACCGCAAGGCCAAGCATCCCAAGAACCTTCGGAAGCAGGTCCCAGTGGCGACAAAGTGGTTGATTCAGAGGATTACAAAGTGAAGTGACAAGCCGAAACAGTTTTGACCGAGCAATAGCATTTCGGTTCTAGCGGTTAGAAGCATGGCTGAAAAACGAGATTACTACGAAGTTCTAGGTGTTTCAAAAAAAGCAACCACAGATGAAATCAAGGATGCTTACAGAAAACTTGCCATGCAATTTCATCCTGACCGAAATAAGGCACTTGATGCTGAAGAAAAATTCAAAGAGATATCCGAAGCATACGCTGTGTTATCAGACAGTGAAAAGAGACAGCAGTTTGATACGCTCGGACACGCCGGATTCGACCAGCGCTACTCAGCTGAAGATATTTTTCGAGGAGCAGATTTCGACTCCGTTTTCCGCGACCTAGGTTTCGGAGACCTTTTCCGCGGCAGCTTCGGCGGAGGATTTGGCGGCGGGGGATTTGGCGGGGGGGGATTTGGCGGCGGTTTTGGTGAAAGAATCAACAGAGGTCAAGATCTTGTCTACGAACTTGAGATAACATTAGCAGAGGCAGCGAGAGGCACTGAGAAGGAGATTGAGGTTCCGAGAACCGAAAAATGCGATGTTTGCGGCGGTTCAGGGGCTAACCCTGGGACCTCACCGACAACTTGTCCGAGATGTAACGGAGCAGGGAGAATCCGAAATATGCGGCGAAGCAGCTTCGCAACCTTCGTACAAGTTGTACCATGTCCCCAATGTAGGGGAAAAGGTGTGTTGATAGATTCCCCGTGCAAGAACTGCCGCGGCACTGGATTGGTTCGTAGACGCCGAAAGATCAGTGTGAAAATCCCCATGGGCATCGACGAAGGCCACCAACTTAGACTCAGAGGAGAAGGCGAAATGGCATCCGACGGCGGCGAACCAGGAGATCTCTATGTCCTTGTCCATCTTGCTCCTAACGACCTTTTCATGAGAGAAGGTAACGACCTTTACTATACCCTAATAATTGGCTTTCCTCAGGCCGCATTAGGGGCTGATGTATCGGTGCCCACCTTGGAAGGGCCGGCAAACGTGAGAATCCACTCTGGGACGCAGGTTGGAGAAATCATTCGATTGAAAGGAAAAGGCATGCCCAGATTTAGAGGATATGGTAAGGGAGATCTTATCGTGCGCGTTGGAGTTTCCGTGCCCGAAAAGCTTTCTACAAAACAACGTGAGCTTGTCGAACAATTAGCGAGAGAGCTGGAACAGGATTTTCAATCCAAAACTCACAAGTTCCGATTCTAATAAGAGATCTCTTTTTGGCTTGATAAGCAGTAGAATAAATCAACCTCAACGCACGCTGAGGTTTCCTTTTTATTCCTTTTCCGGAAATACAAGAATAATACGTTAATCTTCTACTATTTTTGAAAGAAAGGAAATAGGACGATAGGGGGCTGTTATTTCGTTAGCTGCTTTCGCATCTCTTCGTAGGTGGCTTTTATGTCATCCACAGAGGCTTCGTCTTCCAACGTCGAAACATCGCCAATGGGTGCGCCCAGCAGAACTGCCTTCAAGATCCTACGCATGATCTTGCCGCTACGCGTCTTCGGAAGCTTGTTAACAATGACTATTGCATCTGGCGTTGCAATTGGGCCGATAGTTGTTCTGATATGCTTCACTAGCTCTGCCCGCAATTCCTCGGACGGATTGAAACCACTGCGCAACACGACGAAAGCTACTGGCACTTCTCCTTTTACTAGGTCTTCTTTCCCCATCACTGCTGCTTCTGATACCGCTGGATGTGATACCAAAGCACTTTCAAGCTCAACAGTGCCTATCCTGTGTCCGGCTACCTTAAGAACCTCGTCTGCCCTGCCGAGAAGCCAGAAGTAACCTTCCTCATCTCTAACAGCATAATCACCGGTATAGTAAATATTCGGCCATCTTCCGAAATAGGTCTGTTGGAATCTCTCCGGGTCTTTCCAGAGCGTTTGAAGCATTCCAGGCCATGGCGATTTTATCACGAGGAAACCTTTGGTCCCTGCTTTTGTTTGTTGTCCTTTTTCGTCGTAGACTTGAGCGTCAACACTGGGTAATGGAAATGTTGCGGAGCCTGGTTTAAATGGGGTAAGCTCTATTCCTGCTAGCGGGGAAATCATGAATCCTCCTGTTTCTGTTTGCCACCAAGTGTCGATTATTGCGAGTTTCTCTTTTCCAATAACTCGGTAATACCATTTCCACGCTTCGGGGTTTATGGGCTCGCCAACAGTTCCAAGAATTCTTAAACTGCTGAGATCGTGCTTGTTTATCCAATCTTCACCGAACTTCATGAACATTCTCACTGCAGTCGGAGTGGAGTAGAGTATAGTCACTCCGTGCCTTTCTATAATGTCCCACCAACGGTCCTGCGCCGGATAATCGGGTGTTCCCTCGAAAAGCATTGATGTAACGCCTACCGATAGAGGCGAGTAAACATTGTATGTATGCCCGGTGATCCAGCCTATGTCTGCAGTGCAACAGTAGATGTCTTCTTCAGTTGGGTTGAAAGCCCATTTAAGTGTCCAATAAGCCCAAACCAGATAGCCTCCAGTTCCATGCTCGACTCCCTTCGGTTTGCCTGTCGTGCCCGAAGTGTAAAGAATGAATAATGGATCTGTGGATTGCATATGTTCGGGCGGGACGAATGCATTTCCTACTGAGGCTATAGCCTGGTCATACCATATATCGCGCCCTTCCTTCATCTGAACTTGTTGACCTGTTCTCTTAACGACTATTACCTTCTCTACACTAGGCGAAATCTGCAAAGCTCGGTCTGCGTTGTCTTTTATGGCCACAGTCTTTCCTCGTCTGTAGGATCCGTCTGTGGTTACAAGGATTTTTGCGCCGCTGTCGTTTATCCTGTCTGCTAATGCTTCAGAGCTAAAGCCTGAGAACACCACAGCATGTATTCCGCCTATGCGCGCTGATGCGAGCAAAGTTATAGGCAATTCAGGAATTACAGGCAAATAGACTGCAATGCGATCTCCCTTCTTGAGTCCTAGGTCTTTGAAGACTTTGGCGAGTTTGTTCACTTCTTTGTATAGCTGGTAGTAGGTGTAGGTTCTGATTTCACCCATTTCTCCTTCCCAGATGTATGCGAGTTTGTTTTTCCTGGGGGTCTTGATGTGTCTGTCCAAAGCGTTGTATGAGATGTTCAGTTCTGCGCCTGAAAACCACTTGTAAAATGGAGCTTTCGAGTCGTCGAGAGCTTTGTCCCATGGTTTAAACCAGTCGATTGCCTTCGCCTTTTCTGACCAGAACTCTTCTGGATTCTTGAGAGATTTTTCCCATTCTTGCTTTCGTTTTTCCCCAGAAGAGATCTTTTCACTGCTGGGGTAGAATTTTTCGTTGAAGGGTAAACTTGCTTCAGACATTTTTAGTTTCTTCCGTGAATTTCTGTTCTGGGAGAATTCAGGGTTTGAGAATATAAAGTTTTTCGGCGTTTTGGGAAAGAATGGAAAAAGAATAGGGCCGTTTTTAACTTACTGGACCAATTGGGAGGAGCGTTTTTCCGTGGGATTCGTTGAGTACTTCCGCTATTGCCAAATAGACTGCGCCTAGTCCGCAGACGACTCCTTCATAGCCGGTTATTATGCCTACGGTTACGTCACCAAAGATTACTGGATTGCCTGTCAAGTCTCTTAATGTGAGAAGGAAGAATAGTAGTGCCAAACTGGCAAAGACGAATTGGAGGGCGCGGTTTTTGTTTAAGGTTCCGAAGAACATTGCTAAGGTAAAGAATCCCCACATGAAGAAATATGCAGCCATGGCGGTTTCTGTGGGAGAATTGATACCTGATAGGAATGTTGTATTGGGCAAAAGCAGTAGAGTTACCAGAGACCACCAGAATAGTCCGTATGACGTGAATGCTACTGTGCCAAAAGTGTTTCCCTTCTTAAACTCCATTATTCCAACGATAACCTGTGCCAGTCCTCCGTAGGCCAAACCCATCGCAAAAATCATTGTGTCAAGTGGGAAAAAGCCAGCGTTGTGAAGATTCAGCAAAACAGTAGTCAAGCCGAAACCTAATAGCCCAAGGGGTGCAGGATTTGCCAATTTCTCAGTCATGTTTTCACGTCTTTTCTTGTTGAGAGCTTCTTTTCTGAGTTCATCTGCATTTTAAGCTTTTCTGTTGGCTACTTCCATTTCCACAGCGGTTTGTTCATCGTAAATTCTGGCAAGACGAACAAGGCTAACCCAGCCACGCCAACAACATAGCCCAGGTCTGTTAGGCTTAATGCGGTCAAGTGGAATAGTTGCTGAGTTATCGGAACGTAGGTTATTCCAAGAGTTGCAATCAACGATACGACTTCAGCGATGACGAAGTACTTGTTCTTGAACGCGTCTCTGCCCATTCTCCAAACGCTTCGCTTCTCCGAACGGCAGTTCCAAATCACAAGCAACTCAAAAACCGCTGCTTGCACAAACGCGGTTGTTCTCGCTTCATTAAGCGAAGCCTCAGTTCCGAAACCGTGAGCCGGAAACACGTAATATTCCAGGCTAAACACCAGCACTGTTCCGATGGCTTGCAGCAGGAAAGACAACACTATGAACCTGCCCATTCCATGCAAAATTCCCTCATCAGGTTTTCTAGGCGGTCTATCCATAACATCTACATCTGGTGGATCAGTTGCAAGTGCAACAGCCGGAGCCCCGTCGGTAGCCAAGTTTATCCAAAGGATCATTGCTGGCAGTAACGGCAACGGGAATAGTTCAGGACCGAAAAGCCCTCCTAGAATAGCGAATGATCCTATCACCAGTAGTTCGTCAAAGTTGCATGCAATCAAGAAACGTGCATACTTGCGAATGTTGTCATAAATGACTCTTCCCTGCTCAACCGCTTTCACTATCGTTGCAAAGTTGTCATCAGTAAGAATGACATCAGATGCTTCCTTCGTAACGTCTGTTCCGGTTATCCCCATCGAAACGCCAACGTCGGACGCTTTTACCGCGGGTGCATCGTTTACTCCGTCACCTGTCATGGCTACAATGTGTCCTTTCCTTTTCCAAGCGTTGACGATTCTTAATTTGTGCTCAGGAGACACTCTCGCGTAAACTGCAATCTTCTCAACTTGTTGTTCAAATTCGGCATCGCTAATCTTATCAAGTTCAACGCCTGTAAAAGCCAGTTCGCCTTCTTCATAAATGCCTACCTCTTTGGCTATTGCCATAGCAGTTAGTTTGTGGTCTCCTGTTATCATAACAGTTCTAATTCCTGCTTTCTGGCAGGTCTCATTGGCTTGGATGGCTTCCTCGCGAGGTGGATCTATCATTCCCTGCAAACCGGCAAAAACCATGTCCCTTTCAATCGCGTCGTCTTCGTATTCTTCAGCTGAATCTAGCAGCTTTCTGTACGCCATGGCGAGAACACGTAGGGCATTCCCAGCTAACTGCTCATTAGCTTGGAGAACCTTGCTGACTTTTGCTTGTGTAAGCTTTATCTCTTTTCCGTTTTCAAGTATGTGTGAGCATCTTTCCAAAATTGTTTCCGGAGCGCCTTTGACATACGCGACAACTTCATTCTGAGGTGTTCTGTGCAATGTTGTCATGCGCTTTCTTTCTGAAGTGAACGGTATCTCACGAAGACGCGGATACTCTTCGTCTACCTTTTCTTTCTTGAGTGCTGCTTTTTCGGCAGCTACAATTAATGCGCCTTCTGTGGGATCGCCAAATATTTCCCAGGAACCATCCTCTTTCTTTCGTAGTTGCGAATTATTGCACAAAGTGCCTATTCTGAGGAGAAGTTCTGCACCCTCATCAGGTTTTATGACGCCTCCGTTGAGCATAAACTCCCCTTTTGGCTCGTAACCTACACCCGTTACCTCCCAAAACTTTCCGTCAACATATATTTGGCGTACTGTCATCTCTCCCTTTGTTATTGTCCCGGTCTTGTCTGAACAGATGACCGTCACAGCACCCAAACCTTCAGCCGACGAAAGCCTTCGAACAAGAGCGTTTCGTTTCTTAAACTCTAAAGCTCCCAGAGATAGAGCGACTGTCACTATGGCAGGCAGTCCCTCTGGAACAGCCGATATAGCAAGGGATATTGAAGACATAAAAGCCTGAATGAAGCCATCGATGCTGAATTGTCCCTGGACAACAACGTCGAACGCTTCGAGGGCGAAAATGAGAACGCAAACGCCGACAACAACTTTGCCTATTTTACCTGCGAACTTGTTCAACTTCTTCTGCAAAGGCGTTTCTTCTTCCTCTGCAGCCTGTACCATCTCAGCTATCTTGCCGAATTCTGTGCCCATACCTGTAGAGGTTACGACTGCCCTTCCTCGTCCGTAAACGACATGTGTAGCCGTAAACAGAGTATTGTGACGTTCGGATATGGGCGCATCACTTTTTACGGGCAAAACGTTTTTGTTTACGGAGGCAGATTCTCCTGTTAAAACCGCTTCATTTGCCTTAAGTTCTATTGCCTCAATGACTCGCGCGTCTGCAGACACATGGTCCCCTGATTCCAAAGCAAGTATGTCACCTGGCACAATATCTCTGGCAGGGATTATGATTTCTTGTCCGTCTCGAACAACTCGTGCCATGGGCGCGGTCAGCTTTTTCAT
>CAYSOZ010000036.1:8648-9240 GCA_964432815.1 uncultured Candidatus Bathyarchaeia archaeon | reverse complement strand
GGATGGGGCCCCAAGTACAACTTAGAAAGTGGACTAACCGAGTTCATAAACTGGTACAAGAATTACAGGTTCGAAGAATGGAGCAAACCAGGATAGAGCTTCAGCGTGAGTTGCAGACATGCAAGATTACAATGAAAAATTGTCTGCGTTGGAAAACCAGCTTAAGGTTTACAGGGCAGGAAAGATTGACGATATAACAAGAATTTCCTGGGAAATCGATTTTAGGAATATGCTAGGAAGAGCGTTTGAAGCAAGCGAAGAAGGACAGAAAATTCTCGACGTAGGTTGTGGACCTGGCGCCTATCTCATTGCATTATCAAAACGAAAAAGAGAGTGCCACGGAGTAGATCCACTCAAAGAAATCTCTCTGGTAAAAGCCAACAAGAAAGCAAGAGAAGAGAGAACCCCAATATTCCTTTGCCAGGCAACTGGAGAACACTTACCGTTTAAAAGCGAGACGTTTGATCTCGTCCTTTGTTTGTCAACCCTTCAACACGTTTCAGACCAGAAGAAAACCCTTCGCGAAATCAGGCGCGTATTAAAAGACGATGGACACCTGTTGACCTCAATTCCAACAACCAAGAATATTCAC
>CAYSOZ010000036.1:0-8638 GCA_964432815.1 uncultured Candidatus Bathyarchaeia archaeon | reverse complement strand
TGGAGACAAAAGGATCCGGTTTTTTTCCACCCCTTCTGGCAAAGGTCCTGAGCGTTCATTATATAATATTCAAAGAAAGAATAACTCGGCAAATCCTGGAAATGTTGAACAAGGTTGTCGATTTCTGGCCTGCTAGCGCCGGCAACATTATCGCTCTAAGTCGTAAATCCCACTAATGAAAAATCAAAAGTGCATCTCCTCATGGAAAAGGGTCAAAGGGCAAGAGTAGTGAACTAAATATATAGCACAATATGACAAAGCATGGAACCGGGAATCTATGAAAAGAGTATTGGTGATAGCGTATCATTATCCACCCCTTGGCGGAGGCGGAGTCTTCAGAACTCTATCGTTTACAAAGTATCTACCTCATTTCGGCTATCAACCATACGTTTTAACGGCTAAAAATCCAATTTACAGCACAAGAGACCCAACGCTAACTAAGAAAATCCCTCCAGAGGTAAAAGTCTACAGAACATTTTCTCTGGAACATAGAATACTTAGAGCCCCGCGACGGCTACTTCATATTAATCTGAAATGGCTTTACGTGCCAGACGAAAATATTGGGTGGCTACCGACCGCCGTTTTTACGGGTGTAAATCTCATAAAGAGAGAAAACATAAGCGCGATCTATGCGACATCGCCAGCTTGGACAAGTCTACTGATAGGCTTTCTACTGAAGAAAAAAACCAAAAAGCCACTGATAATTGACTACCGAGATCCTTGGACAGATAACATTTTCATAAAATATCCAACCAAGGTTCATAGATTGATTGAGAGAAAAATGGAAGAGAAGGTCTTAAGCCAAGCTGATTTCGTAACCGTCGCGACTGAGTCAATCAAAAATAGGCTAATAGAGCGTTACCCATTTGTGAAATCGAAGATTAAGACCATAACGAATGGGTTTGACCCAGACGATTTCGAAAACTTGAGGTCATATCCTAAAGATGACAAGTTCAGGGTCACTTTTATCGGTTCAATTTACGGTTTGCTTACTGCAAGACCATTCTTATCCGCCATGAAAGAATTGTTTGAAGAGAATGGTGAATTGAAGGAAAAAATGGAAGCGGTTTTCGTCGGCAATTATGGCAGGGAAACGCCACTGCTTGTTAAGGAATTTGGGTTAGAAGAAAATGTGAAACTTGTAAGTTATCGCCCTCACAAGGAGTGCTTAGAACTTATGATGAATTCGCAAGCATTGCTCTTGCTGATAACTGCTGAGGGTCCAGGAGGGGAAGGCATACTCACCGGGAAACTGTTTGAATACATTGCTTCGAGAAAGCCAATTATAGCCATTGCTCCAACAAAGGGGCTGGCAGCGAAAATAATAGAATCGTTGGGCGCTGGGGCTGTTGTCTCTCCACGAGATGTTCCTCTAGTTAAGAAAGCATTGTCAAAATTTTATGAACAGTGGGCAAGAGGAGAAACGTTCAGAGTTGAAGGTAACATAGATCTCTACAGTCGAGAATTTCTAACCCAGCAATTAGCACAAATATTCGATAAAGTATTACGTGTATGAAACGAGCAACTTGAGGCTGAGAAAATGGATAAGACAGAAAACGAAGTGCCCTTTTTTGTCCCGTGGATAACTGAAGAGGACAGGAAAGCTGTCCTTGAAGTACTGAGTTCTCGTTGGTTGACGGGAGGACCCAAGGCAAAAGAGTTTGAGAAACTGTTTACTACTTACACAGGTGCAAAATACAGCATTTCGGTGAGCAGTTGCACTGCCGCGTTGCACTTGGCTATGCGTGCTTTAAACATAGGCCCCAAAGATGAGGTTATTGTTCCTGTTTTAACTTTCGCCGCAACTGCCAATGCGCCTCTGTTTGTCGGCGCCAACCCTGTTTTCACCGACATAGATGAAAAAAACTTCAACATATCTCCTAAACAAATTGAGGAAAGAATAACCAAGAAAACCAAGGCCGTAATTGTGGTCCATTATGGCGGCCAGCCTTGTAATATGAAAGAAATAATGGAAATAGCTGAAGACCACAACATTGAAGTGGTTGAAGACTGCGCTCACGCATTAGGTGCCTTGTATCAAGGAAAGAACGTTGGAACTTTTGGCGCTGTCGGGTGTTTCAGTTTCTATCCTACGAAGATAATCACCACCATAGAAGGCGGAATGGCTACCACGCATGACAAGAACTTTGCGGATAGAATGCAGCTTTTGAGGGAACACGGGATGACTAAGACTGCTTATGCAAGAGAGAATAATGCCAGCTGGTATTACGACGTCGTGGATCTCGGCTACAACTACCGAATGAACGAAGTACAAGCAGCACTGGGAATATCCCAGCTCAAGAGAATAGACGAGATCAATGAAAAGAGAAAAGAAGCTGCGCGATACTACACACAAAAGCTCAACGGAATCGAAGGGATTGTTGTCCCTAATGAAGAAGAAGATCGAACACACTTATACCATCTTTATGCTATCCGCGTTTTAAAAGAAAAGTTCGGCATCGATAGAAACGAACTATTCAAAAGGCTCAGTGCAAAAGGTATAGCACCAAGCGTCCACTTCACTCCCCTGCACCTTTTGACATTCTACAAGGAAGCCGGTTATGGTAAACAGAGCTTTCCTGTTGCGGAGCGTGTCTCGAAAGAAATCATGTCTCTCCCATTGTTCCCAACAATTTCCAGAGCACAAATAGATTTTGTGGCGAAAGAAATAGCGGAAAACTGCAAATCCAAAAAATTTGGAAAATAGATCTTCCAAATTGCCTATTGTCTAGCAAATGATAAAGGGAAAAGTAGTCCGCCTCAGGGACTGGGAGCAAACAAACACTACTAAATGCGGCTAAAGAAGAAGTCCAGCCAAAAGATCATACAACTCTTTCTTGTCTTTGATACTCCTAAAAATCGCTTTGCCGCTTGCGTAGACACGGAAAGATTTGTCTCTGAAAACCAATTCGAATATTATCCCAGCAATAGAATTCTTGAGTTCAGCATTCTTGCGAATTCTTGCTATGGCTTCGTCTTTCTTATCATATTTGAATACTACAATTACGTCCTTTTCAGCTCCGCAAGTTCCTTCAATTCTCGCCACGAAATCGTCAACTAATGACATTAGAGCTGTTCGATCTCCTTCAAGACTTCTATGAAGCGATCAATTTCCTCACGCGTATTATAGATATAGAAGCTTGCGCGGGCCGAAGACGCCAGGTTGAAAACCTCGTGAAGCGGTTGTGCGCAATGAAAGCCGCTGCGAATCATTATGCCATAATTGTCGCAGTAGAGTGCAACATCGTGGGAAGACAAACCGTCTACTGTGAAAGGTATTATTCCACACTTCAAAGACAAGTCGCTGGGTCCGTGAATGATCACTTTCGTACATTCGCGCAATTGTTCTACGGCATGCTCGTTCAATTCTCGTTCATGTTGAAATACCTCGTCCATCCCTATCTGCTGAAGATATTTCACAGCTTCGCCAAGAGCAATACTTCCACTTATGTTCGGCGTTCCCGCTTCAAATTTCCACGGCGGCTCATTCCAAGATATATCGCATCGTCCTCTTCCATGGTTGAAGGAGACTTCCTTAATCATCTCTCCTCCCCCTTGGAACGGTTCCATCTTTTCAAGCAGCTCCTTCTTACCGTAGAGCACTCCTATTCCCGTAGGTCCCAGCATTTTATGTCCTGAAAAAGCTAGAAAATCCACGTCCAAATCTCTAACGTCCACTGGCATATGTGGAACAGACTGGGCTCCGTCCACCAACATCAGAGCATGGTGTTCATGAGCGACTCGAGCGATTTTTCCAACGTCGTTGATCACTCCGCTTACGTTTGAGACATGGCTTAAACAAGTCATTTTGGTTTTGCTTGAAAACTTGCTCTCAAAGTCCTCATAATCTAGTGTTCCGTCAGCGTGGACTTCCCCATATTTAATCGTGAATCCTCTAATCTTAGAAATAATCTCCCATGGAACAATGTTGCTGTGATGTTCCATCAAAGAAAGAAGAACCTCATCACCGACTCCCAGGTTGCGAAGTCCCCATGAATAGGCCACTAAATTAATTGCTTCAGTAGTGCCCCTGACGAAGACAACTTCGGTTGAATCTTTCGCATTTATGAATCTTGAAATTCTTTCTCTAGCCTTTTCATGGAGCTCTGTCGCTTCCAGAGAAAGTGTGTGAACAGCCCGATGGACGTTGGCGTTATGCGCCTCGTAGAAGTCTTTTATGGCTTCGATTACTTGGCGGGGCTTTTGAGTAGTAGCCGCGTTGTCAAAATAAATGAGGGGATTATTGTTAATTGTTCTTTTTAAAATTGGGAAATCTTCGCGAACCTTGTAAGAATCCAAAAACTATTTTTCTCCCTCTGTCTTCAGCCTCTTGGAAAGCATTTTTGCGAGCTCTTCTTCTTCTACCGCTTGCTTTTCTTCAAAAGTTAGTTCGTTAGGTAGCCAGTCGGGATTGCTCCCTTTGTCACCGTAGTATTTTCTGATTGCTCGTTTTAATGCGCCGACGGCGAGAACGCCGCAATGGAATTTTATGCTAGGTAAGCCGCCCACTTCTTCGGTCACTTTTTTCCAGGTCACTTCTTCCCAAGCGCTTTTCAGAGCTAGCCCTTTAATCATCTCGGTTACAATGCTAGAAGTGGCGATGTTTGCTGCACAACCGTAGCTTTCGAAAGTAGCCCTCTCGATTATTTCTTGTTCATTGATTTTAAGATAAAAGGTGATCATGTCTCCGCACGCTGGATTTCCTGCTACTGCTGTAACGGTGGCATCATCCATCTTTCCTAGATTTTTAGGGTGCCTAAAAAGTTCAAGGACTTTCGGGTTATAGGGTAATGGTATTCTCGACATTTTCAATCAACTCCTGTTGAACCAACAATTTTTCTTATTCTTTCTACAGCCGCTGGTAATACTTCCAAGACATAGGTTATATCTTCTTCTGTATGATTCCGCGTGGTCTTCATTAGTATGCTTCCATGGGCTTCGCTGTATCTTCGACCTATTGCCACTAGAACATGGCTGGGTTGAAGCAGCCTTCTGCTACACGCACTGCCACTTGAAACGTAGACGCCTTTCAGGCTTAATTCAATAGTCAATGCTTCACCTTCACACCTCAGAAAGCTGATGTTTGCGTTATCAGGAGACCTCTTATCGCCACTTGGTCCGTTGGACTTCACGTCTGATAATTCTTCGAATACACCGTTCACTAACTTATCGCGAAGCTTTCTCATGTGGTTTGCATTTGACTCAAAATTCTGAAACGCCAACTCGCTTGCTTTTGTGAAACCTACGATCAACGGTGTGTTTTCGATACCTGGCCACAGTTTTTGCGTACCGATCTGTCCCTCTAGAATTCTTTCCAAGTTTATCCCTTCTCGTACATAGAGAGCCCCTATTCCTCGTGGACCTAGAATCTTGTAGCTACTAACGGTTGCCATGTCCGTTTTCAAATTTTGAACATCCAAGGGTATTCTACCATATGCATCTGAGGCGTCGGTGTGGAAAATCGTCTCAGGGTTCTTGTCTTTGACCAATTCCAAAGCCTCTCTCACTGGCTGTATTGTGCCGATTTCATTGTTGACCGCTGAAACGCTTACTAGGATGGTCTCTTTGTCCACAGCGTCCTGCAGTTTTGAAAGATCGATTAATCCCTCTTTGTCGACTGGAATCTTGGTTGTCGTGAAACCGAATTTCTGCAGCATCTCAGCAACATGTAAAACATTAATGGGTTCAATCTCTGAGACTATGATCTTCTTGCCTTTGTTTTTCATGGCAAAGGCCGAGCCCATTAAGGCAAGGTTGTTTGCCTCTGTCTCGCCAGGAGTGAAAGTGATTTCTTCGAGAATTTTGGTGCCTAAGAACCTGCTGATTTTTTGGGCTGACTCCATTATCGTTTCGAACGCTTCCCATCCGGGTTTGTGTGTAAGGGTCGGGTTGCCGTACGCTAGCTGATTGAAATAGGGTGTCATGGCGTCAACTACTTCTTGGGGTACAATGGTTGAGTTTTCGTTGTCCAAGTAAACCTCGTGAGTAATGTTTTCGTGTGCTTTGAGTAATTCTCTTACGTTTTCTACCATACAGTCTCACAACCTATCTCAGAAGATGATAATTCGCTCTCAGTGTACTATGTCTTCCAAATAGAAAAATGTACCCGTTAAACGTAAACTGTGCGGGACTAACACTATAAATCACGATTTCCATAATTCCTGTAAACAAATTAAGCCCCGGCGAATTTGAGTGAAAATAACCGAACTGTCAGTACCCGACCCGGTCAAAGACGTTATGACAAAGTCTGGAATGACTGAGCTGTACCCTCCACAAGAAGAAGCCATAAGTGCAGGGGTTTTGGAGGGCAAGAACCTGGTCTTGGCGAGTCCGACTGCGTCGGGGAAGACCTTGATCGCGGAGCTTTGTAGTCTTAAACATATTTTGGAGAAGAACGGTAAAGTAATTTACTTGTCGCCCTTGAGAGCTCTAGCGAGCGAGAAATTTGAAGAGTTCAAGAAGTACACAGCAATCAAGAAGCCTAATGGAAGAAGAATAAGCGTAGGAATCAGCACTGGAGATTTTGACAGCAGTGATCCATGGCTGGAGAAATACGATATCATTGTAACAACTAACGAGAAAGCTGACTCTCTCTTGAGACACAGGGCCAAATGGATGGACGAGATTTCATTGATAGTTGCAGACGAGGTGCACCTTCTTAACGAGGCCGAAAGGGGACCTACCTTAGAAATAGTGTTGGCCAGACTCCTACAGGTCAACCCGGAAATACAGATTTTGGCTTTGAGCGCCACCATAAACAATGTCGACGAGATTGCAGGCTGGTTGAAATCCCAGTATGTCGTAACTGAGTGGCGACCTGTATGTTTGAAAGAGGGCGTTCTACTGCACGAGGAAGTGCAGTTTAAGGATGGGGACGCAAAAACAATCGAGAAAAGAACGCGAGACCCAGCGACAAACATGGTTCTGAACACCGTGAAGAATGGCGGTCAAGCGTTGGTTTTTGCTTCAACGAGAAAAAATAGTGTAACAGCAGCGAAAAAGATCGCGGAGCACACGTATGAGGTGCTTTCAAAACCAATGAAGAGAACGTTAGACCAAGAGGCAGAGAAGATCCTGGCTTCAGGCGAACGAACACGAATCAGCGAGTCTCTGGCTGAACTTGTCAAATGCGGAACTGCATTTCATCATGCAGGTTTAGCTGGGGTTCACCGCAGATTGATCGAGGGTTTGTTTCGGGAAGGAAGGATAAAAATACTGACTGCCACTCCGACCTTGGCCTTCGGCGTTAATCTACCAGCACGTACAGTCGTCGTACAAGATTACAGGCGGTGGGAGCCAGGCTATGGGTATTACCCCATCAGTGTTTTGGAGTACAAACAGATGGCGGGAAGAGCTGGAAGACCCAAGTACGACAAGGTGGGTGAGGCTGTTCTAATCGCTAAGACCGCAGATGAAGCTGACTACCTCATGGATAGTTACGTTCTCGCAAAACCAGAAAGAATCTGGTCTAGGCTAGCTGTTGAAAAGATAATCAGAGGCCACGTTCTAGCAACAGTGGCTTCGGACTTTGCACATACAGAAAACGGAATCTACGAGTTCTTTGGAAAAACCTTCTACGCCTACCAATATGACGTTAAAGCCATTAAGAGCATCATAGGTAAAATTCTGAAGTACCTCTACGACGAGGAAATGATCAATGTTATCGGAGACGACATCTGCGCCACAAAGTTCGGAAAGAGAGTAAGCGAGCTTTACATAGACCCCATGTCAGCAGTGGTAATACGAACTGCGTTGGAAAACAAACCTTCCTTCTTGACTGATTTTAGCCTATTTCACCTGATTTCACACACACCTGATATGGGTCCAATAATGAGACCTTACGCCCGCGAACTGGACGAGATGGCTATTATAATGGAGAAGCATAGAGAAGAACTGATGGTTGAAATCCCTAACGAATGGGACGATCACATTGCTTACCAAGAGTTGCTTGGGGAAATCAAAACTGCCATTGTATTGGAAAGTTGGGCTGAAGAGATGACTGAGGAAGCCCTCTTGGACAAGTTTAATGCCCAGCCAGGAGATCTTTACAGGACCATTGAGAATGCCAAATGGCTACTTCATGCTACCCATGAACTTGCAGTACTTCTCGGAAAGAAGAATGTCCTTCCCTTAGCGCTCGAACTTGTTGAAAGAGTAACCAAAGGGGTACGGAAGGAACTGTTACCCATAGTTAAACTAGAGGGAATTGGGCGAGTTCGAGGACGCGTTATTTTCAACGCCGGGTACAAGACGATAGAAGACATAAGACGCGCCCCGTTAGAGGATTTGACGAATCTACCGCTTGTCGGACCCAGACTGGCCAAGAAAATCAAAGAGCAAGTGGGGGGATTCGTCAAGAAGGACGTATGGGAGAAACTGGAAAGCGAAGAGTGGAAACAAAAAGCCCTAAGCGAATTTTAATGCTCACCTCGGGCAAAGGACTCAGCTTGCTTTGCAGCAGTACCAAGATAGTTTCTCGGTTCCAGCGCTCTAGCAATGTCCTTCTCAGATAATTTTTCACATACAAATTTGTCTTCAAGAAGCACCTCTTTAAACGGGCGCTTCTCGAGCGCACTTTTTATAGTCAACTTCCTCAGCAATTCATGAGCTTCCTGCCTGTTCACTCCTGTCTTGGTCA
>CAYSOZ010000035.1:7383-9673 GCA_964432815.1 uncultured Candidatus Bathyarchaeia archaeon | reverse complement strand
GTCCCTTTGACTGATTTCACCGGGCGGCACCGCTCCTGGCCCCATGGCTCTCACAGCCCACAGAGCATCGCTTAGTTTTTGGGGTCGACCCTCTTTCATCAGGTTGATTGAGCCGAGTTCAATGTTTCTGACGTTTCGACCCAAGTAATTCAGTAGCTTTTGCAGACACAGCCGCAGAAGTGCACAAGCGGATTTGGGGGAAATTGACGCTACATTTCTAGCTTCAAGATAATCTTCCTTTAAGCTGACGGGCATGCCATCTGCTGGCCATGGGGCAATTGATCCTACAGGATGTATTATCGAGTCATTAAGCCACAAAGCGTACTTACCGCATTTTGAGCAGACGCTGAGGTGCAGTTCCGGGATGAATTCCTCATAGTAGTCCAAGCCTCTCTCGGACATCACTCCTTTTGCGATGTCATACCACTTTTGTTTTACGTACACTCCGCAGTATGGACACTGGAAAGCGCTTGATTTGAAATTCAGCTTGGAGTTATACATTTTTTCCAAGGTTATAATAACACAAATCGTGTATAATAAGATTCCGTATACGATGAAATCCGGAAAAAGGCATTCAAAGGGAAAAAAAGCGGAAGTCTTTAGAGAAACCAAACCAAATAATCACTGGAGAACATAAACGGCGAGGAAGACTATAAAAAATGACGGAAAAAATGGATAAAGAACACATCCAGGAACTGAAAGATATGGTTCGGGAAAAAAAGCCTGAAGAACAAGTCGAGGAAATCCTGGCTAAATTCTGTGAAAGACATGCAGTTTCTCTGGAAACATGCAGAGTGCATTACAATCGGCTATTGGATAAGGGCGAAATAAAAGAAAAGGCACCTCGCAGAAAACGGCGATCAAAGCAGAAAAGAGAAAGTTGAGCGACTCGCTTTCTAAAAAAGCAAGTATGCACCTATTTGATGATTGGAAGGGCTCTAGGAATCGAAAAAGCGCAGTTCCTGAGAACGGAAAATAGGCGTTCTTGAAAGCGTGCGTCTATTCTTCTTCGAACGTCTTCTTTTCTTTGACTTTAAGGGTGTTTTCTTCGTTGCTTATGATTCTGAAGTTTTCTTTGAGTTCGCGTTTATGAAGGAATTTCTTCAGAAGCACTCGCAAGTACTTCTTGGCAACAGTTTCACTTTCACCTTTTACGGTGATCTTTTTTCCCTCAGTGGTTACGTCCGCGCTTGTTTTCTCCTTCAAAAAGTCAGCAAGCGCTTGGATTGTTTTGCTTCCTTCTTCTTTCAGTTCGGAAGCGTCAATCGTTATTTCGGTCATGTTTCTCGTTCACCTCTTTGTTCATCGCGCGATAAGCGCGCTTTCCTGTCCTCTTCACACTTGCTTGATTGATTAAGTTTTCCATACAAGTTGAGGCTAAGCGAAAAAGCAAATAGTCAATTATGCAATATTCTACCGGTAAAGAGTTGACAAAATGCCAAAAATAATACGTTCAGTCGCCTTTGTACTTGCTGCGATTGCAGGAGCGCTCCTTTTGATTTCTGGAATACATGGACCCACAGAAACCTACCAGTTGATAATAGACAATCTGCCCCAATTCATCCAAGACCAACAAATCCTACAAATCGCCAACACGCTCGCGCTAGTTCTCATAACTATATCGTTGGCGGGAGGATTATCTGTTATCGCGGGTGGAATCCTAATCCTCGTAGATCGAGTTGGCACAGGCAGACTGCTAATTGCGTTAGGCGCGGGCATTGGAATCCCATGGCTAATAATGTTGGCAATTACATTAATCACCGCCCAACAAGTTGCCAGCGTCTTGGCAGAATACAGCTTAACAGGATGGGTTGGGTTGATACTAGCTTTCATCGCAGGAGCGATCGCAAAGTAATGAACCTAGCCTAGGTTACAGGTCCCAGAGAGCAAGTCCAGTAATTTCATCTTTTTTCCTAACGAGCTGATTTTCCCCCAAGAGCTCCGTTACATGAACCTCAGCAGCAAAGACCCTTCCTTCTAGTAGATGACCACCTTTTGTGTTACCATAGTGATCAGCCAAAACCGCGTGGGCGTGGACAAAGGGCTCTCTCTCTTTGATTGAGATGTTTCCTATGCAACATGCGATTTCTTGAGGGTCAGAAAATGGCGTTTCCATATATTCGTGTTTCTCTTGGTCGTAAAATCCAAGCTTCGCGTATTTGAGAGCCCCAATTGCTGTGAAAGATGCAGCAGCTATTTCACTGCTCTTTGCGAACGCAGTCAAGAACTCGATCAGATCTGAATCGTACGTTGCTCTTGCAACAAAATTTCTACCCAAAGCGAATTTTCC
>CAYSOZ010000035.1:0-7283 GCA_964432815.1 uncultured Candidatus Bathyarchaeia archaeon | reverse complement strand
GGATAGGCTATACCGTTAATTCCTGCCTTTATCGCTAGTTCGTCCGTTTCGGTCCTGTGCAAGCCGCCAGGTCTTGCACATCCAAGCAGTATGGGCTTGTTAGGCATGGTCATCCTACATGCTAGTATTACGCGTGCAACGTCTGACGGAGGCGGAGGATCAATCTTTTCCATCGCTGTGTCTCTCAAAGGCCTTAATGCCACCACGACGACGGCTACAGGATCTGTTTGAGAAATAATTTGGATAGCGCGTTTTTCACCTTTCAATTGGCCATAATGGATTCCGACCAATATGTGAGGCACAGTCGGAATGTTGTTTTTCCGTAACGAGGTGAGCGAATGCCGAAAAGCGTCTACGCTTCCCTCAAGATGGTACACCTCCTTCATCGTTTCTTCAGTTCCCATTATGTCAAGCATTGCCGCATCAATGTGAGCTTCGGCTAATGCTTTTGCGAGTGGAGGCGTAACAAGCCCCGTGTGAACGACGATTTTCAGGCCTAGTTCCGTCTTCACTCGTCCAATTGTGGAGATAAATTCCGAAAGAGGGACTCCGCCATCTTTCTGACTTCCACCGCTGATAAGACAACCCTGACCCCCAAGTTGTTTGATTCTTGAACATACAGCAAAAAGTTCTTGCGGATTCGTCGCTGGAATCATGTTCTTAAGCAGAGTT
The DNA here is from genome assembly GCA_964432815.1 of uncultured Candidatus Bathyarchaeia archaeon. Lineage (GTDB taxonomy): Archaea > Thermoproteota > Bathyarchaeia > Bathyarchaeales > Bathycorpusculaceae > A05DMB-2. The sequence continues at coordinate 6,611 of CAYSOZ010000035.1, read as the reverse complement.
TTTTTGCAGTGTTCGCAGTTTAGTTGACATCTTGTTCCTGTTAGTGAAATGGCCGGGAAACTCGTATTGTTCTTTGTCTTATAAATTGAAGTCTGGTATTGCGCCATGCTTGGAATGTAGAAGTGCATTTCATTTGGAAAGTTTTTGAGCCTCAAAGTGTAAGCTTCATCGAATAGGGTTTTCAAACCGGTGAGGGGTTTGCTGAAGCATAGATTGAGCATTTTTTCGGTCAATGTTACCATCATATGATGGCTCTGCTGAGATAAGCATTTTGCGAAGTCGGTTCAGGACTAAGTCGAAGAAGCGTTGTTAGATCTTTTTCTCACAATCAGATATATCACGCCGCTGATAGCCACAACAATGCCCACGACAATCCAAGATTCTGGGGGCAAAGAAAACATCAAAATCAGGCAGCTAAGAAAACCCAGAGCAGGGATCATAGGGTAGAGGGGAGCCTTGAATTTTGAAGAATCGGGCATTCTCTTCCTCAATCTCATGGCGGAAAGATTCACAACAAGATGAGTAGAAAGAATGGCAAAACTTGTTATTGCAGCTGTTTGCTTCAAGTCTAAAACAAAAGCCAATATTGTTAAGAGGACACCCATTGCAAGAACGGAAAGATAAGGGGTTCCACGTCTTGAGGAAACTTTTCCAATCGCTTTTGGCAATTGGCTGTTTCTAGACATTGCGAATGCAACCCTTGATAAGCCTATAAGATTAGTCAGCAGTACGCTGGCCGTGGCAATCAAGGCCCCTAGTGAAACCGCTGCTACCAACGTGTAGTTTCCAGTTGCTCCTGCCGCTTCTGCTATCGGTGAACCAGACTGGGCGAGAATTCGATAGTCTAATAACCCTGTTGCCGTAAGCGCTGTCAGAATATAGACGATGATGGAAACGACTAGTGCGATCAAGATCGATAGGGGTAAGTTTCTTTCTGGATTCTTCACTTCTTCTCCAAGGGCTGCGATTCTTCCATAACCTAGATATGCAAAAAAAATGAAGCCTGCTCCTTGGAGAATCCCCATCAGACCGTTAGGGCTAAATTCAGAGAAATTCTGTGGATGAATCTGGAAAATTCCAATCCCTACGAACAGACTGAGAATAGCTAACTTCACAATGACTAGGACATTATTGACGGTGGCAGATTGTTTGATTCCAATGAGGTTAAGACCTGTCAAAATTAATGCAACTATGACCGCGACAGTCTTAATTTGAAACATCGGAAAAATCGCCACGAAATAGCTGGCAAACCCCAAGCTAATAGCCGCTCCCGCTACGATTTGCCCAAAAAGCCACAAGAAGCCCATTACGAAACCCGCAAGAGGAGAAATTAACTCAAAGGCAAAAGCGTAGACTCCGCCTTCTTTAGGGATGGCTGATCCCAATTCGGCGAAGCTGAAGGCTGTAAGAGAGGCAACCAGCCCAGCGATAATTATAGAAATGACTATAGATGGCCCGGCATAACCTATGGCTATACCCAATACAACAAAAATCCCAGCCCCAATTATTGCTCCGATGCCGACCGATGTTGCATCTAACAAACCGAGACTTCTTTTGAGCGCCACACAATGTCACTCAGGATTTTGTTGCTTAAAGACTAATCGAGCCTCTGTGATGTAACTTTTTCGATATTCTTCGCGTTCCGGATTATTATGCTATTCCAAGTCGGCACATCATTATCTCACGGATAGCTTTTGTTAACTGGTCAGCAGAAGATTGTCAAATTGAAAGTTCTGCCTTTTTCACACCCCGTAACTCACACCATGATTTGTTATCCCTAGCTCTGCGGGCGAGAAAAGGAAGGCTGTTCGCATCGTGAGTTTCAGCCTCCAACGCGTAGTTTTTCGCTGCCTTTAGAATCGCAGTCTCGCCGCGTTTCGCGGCCTTTCTGGCTAACTTGGGATCAACTTGTCGTTTTGACCATTCAAAGAGGCTCCTTCCTTCGTTCTCTCTGCCAATCGCGGCCCAAAAATACAAGTTTTCATCCTCCAAAAAATCACAACAAAAAGAGAAAACTCTTGACGCTTCAACGAATTCGCCCTTACGCTGGAGTTGAGACGCTTCATGCAAGAGCTGCAGTTCACGGGGCTTCAAGGAGGCAGATGTAATACTTAAATTCTCGACAGCGGGACCAAAGATTTGTCGAGTCTGAAGTTGGACAAGATCGTTTCTGACGTTAATGTTGACGAAACTTTTAAAGTCTGGATCAAGGTCTCTGAGTTCTCCAGTTGGGGAGACAAACAGGACTGATGAAGCTCCTCTAATAATGTCATCAGGACGAGATCGCCCCAATCGACACAGGATATCAGTTATCTCAAAAATTTTGGGTCTCTCACATATCATCATCAGTGTCTCCAGTCTGCCATCAGGCCACATGGGAACAACTACACGGTGACCCTTTGCCTTCTCGAACAGATAGTTGGCCACCTTTGGCTGAAGCAGAGGTGTATCGCAGGGCAATGTTAAACAGTAATCTGCATTGACCGATTTCAGTCCTGTCAAAATGGCAATGATGGGACCGCCCAGGTCTCCGACTTTTTCATCGATTAATATTCTAATGTTTTTGAGACCGTATTTTGCTAGTACCTTAGAGTATCGGGCTTTTCGAATCTCATCGTTTACGCAGACAACTACCTCATCCACTGCGGTGCGAACGCTTTCAACAGCGTGAATCATCAACGGCTTTCCAAAAAGCTCTGCCAGGGCTTTGTCTTGCCAATTTTCGTTTTCGAGCTGAAATCGCCGGCTTTCGCCGCCTGCAAGAATTATTGCTGCCCGCCTGGTCATTCTGCAATCATTCTCTTATTTTGATTCCAACATTTTTATTGACTCTGTTAATAAATCCGATGGGGATCATGCTTTGCGAGCTCGGGCCAACGAGTTCAAGGGTTGTTGTTTCTTACTCGAGAGTGTTAAACTGTAAAAGGTTGATTCCAACAGACCTTTGTAAACCCATTTCAGCTATTAACATCTAACGTACGACTGTACATGAAGTTTTGCGTGTCAGTTCGCCCGTCGAGTCTTTGTCACAGCCATTTGGCTCACGACTCTAGAGCTCATCATCCGAGAATAGTGATGCCAGATGGTAAGCTTAAGGCTTTTTATTTCTGCAGTGCTGACGTGGCCAGAATCAACTTAGCAATGTCGGGGAATCAGCCTGCCGACCGCTCATATCAACTTTTCAAGACCTTGAAGTCGTTGGAGAAGTAGTTGTGGAATATTTGCCTAGCCAGTGCTGCTTCGAGAAAGAAGCCTCAGGGCGAGCGAACATAAGCAATGTTTAAAAGATACGAGGCCACATGCATGTGCTTCCATATAGCTAAGGAGGCGACTTAAAACTGCTATCAAGAGACTGTGATGGTTGCTCTCAGATGAAAGCGTGCAGCATACGCTACAACATCGTTGAAAAAGGCGCCGTTATCTATTGTCCTGACGGAACGGGCCATTTAGTAGACGGAACATAAAGCGCAACATTTCCTGAGATAGTTACAGCGCGCGTTGTGTGTATTAAACAACCTTAGAATACGCGCCGACCGTTCAGCAGTTGCCAACTCTCAGGCCTTTGACTTCAGCTTCGCCCGGAACAGAGACACTAATGCACTTGTTGAGCTGTTCTCTGCCGAAGTTCACAGTAACCGTACTGTCTTTGGAATCTGAATAGTATGCGGTTAACGCTGCTGCTGCCTTTACAGCCCTCCCGGTTTTTGCTCCCTGAAGAAGGGTTGTCGGACCTGCAATGTCAGGAACCTCAAAATAGTAATCATTTGAAGCCTTTTTTAGGGTTAAGACTCGATTTTCTTCTTCGTTTCTTCCCACAATTATCTTGTTCTCATCGAGCCTGAAGTGTCTACCGACGGTAAGTAGAGCGACATCTTTCATGGAAACGTGTTTCTTATGCTTGAACAGATCCCTCAGTTTCTTCGCGTATTCTTCGCATGTGAGCAAACAGCCGCCTGCAGGAGTTGGATAAAACTTGATGTTGAATTCCTTAGCCAGATTAATTTGCGGCTTCCTCGATCTGCCTCGAATCCCCCGTAACTTTTCCCTGTCAACCATGCCCTTCTTTTCCGCAAATGTTTTAGGCAGCAATTTGGCAGAGAGCGGTCTCAGAAGCTTGCCTTTTAACCCAGATTGCTCTTCCACAAGCTTCAGAGCTTGAAAACGTTGAGACATGGGTCTTTCATCGAGAACCTCGCCCGTGAAAATGAAAGCTGCACCGATTTCCCGTGCGTATTTCTTGGCTTTCTTAAGCATGAAGATTCTACAGTCGACGCATGGGTTGATGTTTTTTCCATAGCCATGTTTGGGACTCCTTATTAACCTCAGATAGTCTTTTCCGAGATGGATGACTTTGAGGGGAACACCAAGCTGTTCAGCAGCCTCCGCAACTGCATTCTTACTCTTCTCAGAAGCACTAAATTGGCTCGTAAAAGTCACTGCTTCAACCTCGATCTTTTGATCGAGTATCATCTTCGTGGCGAGTATGCTGTCTAAGCCTCCGGAGAACAGACTTATGGCTTTAACATATGTCATAACGACACATCCATGTGCTTATCCAGATATGAACCTATCTGAGCGATTGAGCACCATGGAAAAATCTGCTTTAGCTACCCTTTTGAGGCTCCGCCTTCAGAAAAATTGATAAACCATTAGTGCAAATACTGAAAGCGGGAGAAGCCAACACCAAAGATGGTTGATTGTGACGGACATCAGCATTTTTGTTCCAGTCTACAAAGACTCGGAACAGTTACCCTCGATGCTAGATAGGCTTATCGATCAAAAGGTAGCCCAAGAAGTTTTTGTTTCTGTGGACGAGCCCACTGAAAGTTTTTTGAAAAAAATGAAACCCTTCGCCGAAGTGAAGCTCATAGTCAATCAGGAACGAGTCGGCAAGGCAAATGCTTTGAACGAGGCTGTCAAGCTTTCAACGGGCAAAGTGCTGCTCTTTTTGGATGCCGACATAAGGGTACCCGAAGATCCTGACTTTCTGAAGAAGATAGTCATGGAAATGCAGCATACCGATGTTCTTGACATAAAGAAGAAAGTGACTGACAAGAAATCTTTTCTCTCAAAGATGGCGTATTACGAATATTTCACATTTAATGCTAGCTCTTGGCTTGCTTCCAAGTATTTGCACAAATGTCCGGCGGTTAACGGGGCAGCCTTCGCAATTAAGCGAGAGACATTTGAATCAATTGGAGGTTTCAGGAAGGTTGTGGCTGAAGACATTGACATTGCAACCAGAGCTTTTCTGAAAGGCAACAGTTTTGCATACTCATCCGACGTTGAAGTGAAAAACGTTGTTTATTCTTCCTGGCGAGACTGGTTTACGCAGAGAAAAAGGTGGGGCATCGGTCAAGCATTGTGGTTGAAAGATTGGTACAAGGAGCTAATCAAGAAGTGCTTCAAAAAGCCGCAAGTTTTTCTCCCCGGACTGTTTTTCCTTTATCCATCCATCGCGGTGTTCTTTCTGAGCGCCTTGGTACCGAGCACTTGGATGTACGAGTCAGTTCTGGTATTCTCTCTGTTTCTATCAATGAAGTTTAATCTCGCTCTGCCAATTATGCTGGTATCCCTGTTTACAGCGGACCTGCTGAAGACATTATTAATAATGGCCGGCAGTTTTGTCATTACCGCAGTTACGTTCTTCATTTTCTCCAGAAAACTCGGTTTCGAAATCAAGCTTCATGAGCTTTTCGTGTATTACTTTTTCTATTCGATCCTATGGTTAGGCATTATACTAATTGGCCACATTCAAGTGCTCGTTTTTAGAAAAAATGTAGCTCCAAACTGGAGGACATAGACGAATACCCACGCGAGCCGAATTCGTTGAGTCAGCATTTTGCTCGATTTGCAGTATTTTCCAACTAAATGGGTCGATTCAGGTTTTTGTAACGGCGCTCTCTCGCGTCAGCTTATGGACTTTCATGGGCGGAATCGCTCTTTTTTGTGGGATATGAAAGTCTGTTCCATGCAGTCATACCGCCTAAGACATTTCGTACTTGTTTGAAGCCTTTCTTCTTTAGTATGCTTGCTGCTATGCTAGATCTGTTGCCGACAGAACAGGTGACAGTTAAAGGCTCATCCTTAGGCAATTTGCCAATTCCTTCGTTAAGATGGCCCACAAAGATCCGTGCTGCTCCGTCTATGTAGCCCTCTTCCCATTCGCTTGGTTCTCTAACGTCTAGCAGGAATAGTTTTTTGGCATCCAACTCGGTCTTCAACTTTGATGCAGAAATGGTACTTATGGTATCAATGGGTTTGCCGCTGTCTTGCCACTCTCTTATACCGTTGCATAGGAAGCCCACCATGTTGTCGAAACCGATTCTCCACAAGTTCAATGCAACAGTTTTCATGTCATTTCTGCGCTCGTTTACAAAAAGTAGTCTCTGGCCGTAATCTATTATCCAACCGGGATATACGGTGGTTCCTTCAAGCCAAATGTTTATCGATCCAGGTATGAAGGAACCGGAAAAGGCATAGGGCTCTCGGGTATCCACAATCAGCGTGTTCGACTGTTCAAGTTCTCGTTCAAAATCAGAGAGACCCAACGCGCGTGGTTTTTCCTGCTGCCTCAAGAGCGGGGGACCGTTTAAGTTGACTTGCTCCAT
>CAYSOZ010000034.1:0-10170 GCA_964432815.1 uncultured Candidatus Bathyarchaeia archaeon | reverse complement strand
ATTCTATTACTGGCAAGCCGATGTTGATGGCGTTCCGGAAGAAAATGCGTGCGAAAGACTCAGCCAAAACACATTTAACGCCCGAGTATTTTAGCGCCAAAGGTGCTTGCTCCCTGCTGCTGCCACATCCAAAGTTTTTTCCGCCCACTACAATAACGCCCTTTTTTGCTTTTTCCGGAAACTCTTTGTCCAAACCTTCCAAGGCGTGCTTCGCCAATTCTTCAGGGTCGATTAGAACTAGGTATTTTCCTGGCAGAATCACGTCGGTGTCCACATTGTCTCCGAATTTTATGGCTGTTCCAGCAACTTTCATGTCTTATATGCCTCCAGTTCCTCGGGAGCAGTTATTCTACCTGTAATAGCTGAAGCTGCAACAGTGGCTGGAGAAGCCAAGTACACATTTGCTTCGGTGCTGCCCATTCTTCCGATGAAGTTGCGGTTGGAAGTGCTTACACATGTTTCGCCAGGAGCTAGCAGGCCTATGTGTCCTCCAAGACATGGGCCGCATGTTGAACCGCAGACTAAGGCATCGGCGTCCGTGAAGATTTCTATAAGGCCTTCTCTTAGCGCCTGACTGTAAGTTTCTTTTGAAGCCGGAATCACCAGGGTTCTCACACCTTCTTTGACTTTCCTGCCTCTCAGAATATCGGCTGCCAAACGCAGGTCTTCGATTCTGCCGTTGGTGCAGGAGCCTATGAAGGCTTGGTCCAATCCGACATGGCTTAGTTCGGAAGCTGGCTTCACATTATCAACCGAAGATGGACATGCAACTTGAGAACCTAAACCGGTGACGTCAACGTCGATTATTTTCTCGTAGGATGCATCAGCATCGCTCTTCAAAATTGCGTTCTGTCCTAAAGCCTTCGAGGTTCTTCCTTCCAGAAACTTGAATGTTGTTTGATCTGGTTCTACAACGCCGTTTTTAGCGCCCATCTCAACGGTCATGTTGCACAAGGTCATTCTGCCTGCCATACTCATCTCGCGAATGGTTGGACCTGTGAATTCAATGCTCTTGTATATTGCACCGTCTACGCCTATGTTGCCGATGATGTGCAGTATAAAGTCTTTAGGAGTAACGTACTTCTGGAAATGACCTGAGACTTCTATTTTGATTGCTTCAGGAACTTTCAACCAAATCTTGCCCGTGGCGAAGACTGCTGCTGCTTCCGTTGATCCTATCCCAGTTGCGAATGCGCCGAAGGCTCCATAAGTGCACGTGTGCGAATCAGCACCAACAATAACGGTTCCTGGCAGGACATGACCCTTTTCAGGCATCACTTGGTGGCAGATTCCACCCTTGCCAACGTCATAGAGACGAATGTTCTGTTCTTTAGCGAAGCGGCGCATCATCTTGTGCAGTTCCGCCGCCTTCACCGATTCAGCCGGTACCTGATGGTCTAAAATTACTACTGCTCTTTGGCTATCCCAAATTTTCTCAAGGCCAATTCGTTTGAAGGCTTCAACTGCTAAGGGTCCCGTCAAGTCATGAACCATGAGCATGTCCACATTTGCGTCAACAATTTCCCCAGAGCGTACGCTCCTTTTTCCCGACGCTTTGGCCAAGATTTTTTCCGTTATGTTCATAGTTTTGCCTCTTTCTCAATCGTTAGCAAGATTTCCGGTTGGATGTTGCTTTCTCACTCGTCGATTCTGATCGACTTTACTCCTCGTGAAAGTGCCGTGAGTCCGGTACGGGCGAGTTCCAATATGCCATAGCCTTTCATGAGGTTGAGGAAGGCATCAATTTTATCCGGAGTTCCAGTAATCTCTATGGTTAATGTTTCGGGTGAAACGTCGATTACGTGTCCTCGGAAGACTTCAACGCAGTTGATTATGTCTGATCGAGTCTTGGTGTCGGGCACGTTCACTTTGACCAGGGCAAGTTCTCTTGTGACAATGCTATCTGGTTCTAGACTCGCTACCTTTACGACGTCTATGAGTTTATTCATTTGTTTGACTATTTGTTCCAAGGTTTTTTCATCCCCACTGACGGTTATGGTCATTCGGGTTATGCCCTTCTGTTCGGTATGCCCGACCGTGATGCTTTCGATGTTGAATCCCCTGCGCCGGAACATGTTGGCTACGCTGTGTAGTACTCCAGGTTTGTTTTCAACGAGGGCGGCAATGACTTTTGTTTTTCCGTTTTCCATTAATAGTCACCTACCTGTTGGCTTAAGCCACAACCAGGAGGAACCATAGGAACAACATCCTCTTCGGAAGATATTGGAACGTCAATAACGGTTGTGACCTTGCTTTTCAGTCCAGCTTCAACGGCTCTTTGAAACTCAGCTACTGAACCCACGCGGAACCCCTGAGCACCGTATGCTTCGGCGAGTTTGACGAAATCCGGGTAGGTGCCAAGCTTAACCGCCATGTAGCGTCCCTTGTAGAACATACGTTGCCACTGAGCGACCATGCCTAGGACCCCGTTGTTGAGAACTATAACGGTGACAGGGATATCTTCGATTACGCTGCAAGCGAGTTCCTGCTCAGTCATGATGAAACTGCCATCTCCGGCTATGTCCACCACATGTCGATTGGGGCAAGCCGTCTTAGCGCCGATTGCAGCGGGAAAACCGAAGCCCATAGTGCCCAAGCCGCCGCTGCTTATGAAAGTTCTCGGCTTTAACGCTTTGAAGTAAAGGGCTGACCACATTTGGTTCTGTCCGACTTCAGTTGTGACTATTGTCTCTTCAGGCAGCAATCTCCTCAATGTTTGAAGTAACGTTTTTGGTTTCAGGTCTTTCGCCTGGTCGCTCTCTGCTGGGATAAGAATTTGTCTAGCTTCGTTGACACGTTTGATCCATGGTGAATCTGATCTCTTCTTCTTGATTTGTTGAATTAAACGTTCGTATATGGCACTCAAGGCTTTCTTAGCATCAGCCACTATAGGTATATCGACTTCTATGTTCTTGCCGATTTCGGCAGCATCTATGTCAACATGAATTTTCTTTGCTTCTGGGCAGAACTTGTCTATGCTTCCTGTTGCGCGGTCGGAGAAGCGGGTTCCAACGCCCAGCAAAACGTCAGCTTCCAGAAGGAGTTTGTTAGCGAGAGGGTTTCCATGCATACCTATGTTGCCTATGCTGAGAGGATGAATTTCTGGGAAGCTGCCTTTGCCCATGAACGTGGTGGCTACAGGCGCCAACAGCAACTCGGCGACTGTCAGGAGTTCATCTGAGGCGTTAGCACTTATGATTCCACCGCCTGCAAGGATTACCGGTCTTTCTGCCTCCGCCAGCAGCTCCGCAGCCTTCCGGATTTGCAGTGGATGTGGGTTGCCTGGTGGTTTGTAGCCAGGAATATCGATCTTGTCGGAGAAGTCAATCTGGCCTACTTCAGACTGGACATCTTTTGGGAAGTCAATGAGAACCGGACCAGGTCTGCCTGTAGTAGCTATGTAGAAGGCCATGTTAACTGTTTGAGGTATCTCGGCTGGTGATCGCAGCTGGTAGTTATACTTCGTAATCGGTGTTGTGATGCCGATTATGTCAGCCTCTTGAAAAGCGTCTCTGCCAATCATATAAGTGGAATTTGCTCCCTTAGCTGGGACCTGCCCAGTCAATGCTATTACTGGCGAGCTGTCCATGTAAGCGTTGGCAATACCAGTGACTAGATTTGTGGCACCTGGACCACTGGTGGCGAAGCATACACCAGGCTTCCCACTTGCACGTGCGAAGCCATCAGCTGCATGCGCAGCGCCTTGTTCATGTCTAGCTAAGATATGCCTAATTCTTGGATGATTGCACAGGGCATCGTAGACGGGAAGAATTGCACCGCCCAGTATGCCAAATACCTGTTTGACGCCTTGGCGTTCAAGGGAGTCGAGTAGGGCGTTTGCGCCGTTCATTTTAGTTGTTGTCATTTATTTTTTTCCTCAAGTTAAGAAAGCGAAATTCATATTGACGTGGAAAGGTATTTTCTGAGAAGTTAAATTTAATTGTTTCTCGGCGGCAGTTTTAGAAAGGTTCCTAAATGATTGGGAAAATGAGTACCCAACGATCCCAACTATTGAGGTGACGATCCCTCACTTCAATTTGCCTCCGTGAAACTCCACGTATCGTAAAACCTAACATTCTATTGCAGATAAAAACATTACGGTGCAGCGATACGCGCAAGGTCAGAGGATCATTGAAGACTTAGTTCTTTGGTTGCCAGGAATCCACTTTGAACCTGTTTGTGGATCTTATTCCATGGGAGTAGGTGAGTACCGGGAAAGGTAGCCCTTCGTGACCCTCGGCTTCTTCGGCTTCCATTTTTTCAAGCGCTTTTCAATTTCCTGCTTCGTCAAAGCCACTTTCAACTCTCGGTTTGAGATGTCAATGGTTATTTCGTCACCATTCCTTATGATGGAGATTGGACCCCCTTCAGCTGCCTCAGGTGCGACGTGCCCGACACATGGACCCCTCGTAGCGCCTGAGAATCTGCCGTCTGTAATAAGAGCCACGGACTCACTCAAACCCATGCCTGCAATCGTGGCGGTGGGCACCAGCATCTCCGGCATCCCTGGCCCCCCTTTTGGTCCTTCATAACGAATAACCACGACATCGCCTGGCTGAATTGACTTATTAGTCATTGCTGTGACAGATTCGATCTCAGAATCGAACACTTTGGCGGGACCAGTATGCTTTAGCATCTTAGGTGAAACCGCAACTGTTTTGACAACCGCCCCCTTCGGCGCCAAGTTTCCAGTCAAAATGGCGATTCCGCCTCCAGCGTGAACGGGGTTGGCCAACGGACGAATGACTTCATGATCGAGAACCATGGCGCTCTTGATGTTCTCGCCAAGGCTTAGGCCTGTAACTGTCAGGACTTCATTGTGGAGAAAAGGTGCAAGTTCTTTCATTAAAGCAGGAACTCCTCCGGCTAAATCCAGTTCCTCCATATCGTATGGTCCGCTGGGAACCATGTTGCAGAGGTGTGGGACTTTTCGGCTCATCTCATCAAAAACTCTTAACGGTAATGAGATTCCTGCTTCCTTGGCAATAGCTGAAAGATGAAGCACACTATTCGTGGAACCGCCCAATGCCATGTCAAGCGCTATGGCGTTTGTGAACGCTTCACGCGTAAGAATTTTGGAAGGTGTTAAACCCTTGGATATTAGTTCTATTATCTTCTCTCCGGTTTCTCGGGCTATGCGCAGTTTAGCTGCACTTACGGCAAGTGCGGTGGCGCAGTATGGCAAAGACATGCCCAATGCCTCTGTTAGGCAGGACATTGTATTGGCGGTGAAGAGTCCGTTGCATGAACCGCAGCCTGGGCAGGCAACATTTTCCAGCTGTGTTAGTTCTTCGCTGTCTACCTTGTTGGCTAAAAACCTGCCCATGCCTTCAAAGACGTCATTCACTCCGACCTTTTTGCCTTTCAGTCTGCCAGATTTCATGGCGCCTCCGGTGACTGATATTGCGGGCACATCCAGTCGCGCTGCCGCCATAAGCATGCCCGGGGTTACCTTATCGCAGTTGGAAATCAAGACGACACCGTCTAAACGGTGGGCTTGAACCATAATTTCCACGGAGTCTGCTATTAGTTCCCGTGAGGGAAGCGAGTAGCGCATTCCTTCGTGGCCCATGGCTATGCCGTCACAGACTGCAATCGTGTTAAATTCGAAGGGAGTGCCGCCGGCAGCGACAATTCCCTCTTTAACTGCCTCGGCTATGACTCTTAAATGTGCATGTCCAGGAACGATTGTGGTGAAACTGTTGGCTACACCTATGAATGGTTTGGCTATGTCCCTATTCGTTAGTCCCAATGACTTAAGGAGCGCTCTATGAGGCGCTCTTGCCAATCCTTGCTTTATTTCGTCGCTTCTCATTTTTTCTAATTCGCCCGTATTATGACACCATAAATTTTATATTTAAGCGTGGCGCTTGAAAAAGACTATCGCAAGTGATGAAAAATGGGGTATTGCTTTATCCAATCGCTTCCCTGATAAAATAAGAGTTTTTGACACAACCCTGAGAGATGGGGAACAGACTCCCGGAGTTTCCTTAACACCTGAAAACAAACTGCGGATAGCCCAGCATCTAGACGAACTCGGTGTGGATGTAATCGAGGCTGGTTTTGCAGCAGTTTCCGAAGGTGAGATGGAAGCCGTGGCGCTCGTCGCCAGGCAAGGTTTGAAAGCTGAGATTTGCAGTGCCTCCAGAGGCGTTAGGGGCGATATCGAGGCAGCTGCGAAGAGTGGCGCTGACAGTGTCCATTTGATCATACCTACTTCTGACCTTCATATTGAGTGGAAACTCAAGAAAACCCGAGAGCAGGTGCTGAAGATTGCTGATGATTGTGTCAGATATGCAAAGGCTCACGGTTTAATCGTTGAGCTTTCGGCTGAAGACGCAACCAGGTCAGACGTGGATTTTCTGAAGAAAGTCTTCAAAACAGGAATTGATGCTGGCGCTGATAGAGTTGTGGCGTGCGATACCGTGGGAGTTTTGACACCTGAAAGTTCATACAAGCTCTTTGCTGACTTGCGGAAATCGCTTAAGGTTCCTATCTTAAGCGTGCATTGCCATAACGATTTCGGAATGGCAGTTGCCAATTCCATCGCTGCTTTGAGAGCTGGGGCAAACCAATTTCACGCCACGATCAACGGTCTAGGCGAAAGAGCGGGAAACGCTTCTTTGGAGGAGATTGTGATCGGCCTGAAGTCGTTGTACAAGCTTGAGCTCGACATTAAGACGCCTTTGCTTTATAGTATATCACAACTTGTATCACGGCTGACTGGAGTTTACGTGCAACCGAACAAGGCAATTGTTGGCGAAAACGCGTTTGCTCACGAATCTGGAATTCACACGCAAGGTTTGTTGGCTAATCCTTTAACCTACGAATCTATTTCGCCTGAGCTTGTCGGTGGCACAAGAAGAATCTCCGCAGGAAAACACTCTGGAACACATGGAATGCGCGATGCGCTTGAAAAGTTTGGTTTGAACCCGACGGAGGAGCAATTCAAAGAGATATTCTCGAGAATAAAAAGCGTTGGAGACAAGGGCAAGACAATCATGGATGCGGACGTGCTGGCGATAGCGGAGAGCGTTATGGGCTTAACCAAGGCCAAGCCGATACAGCTGTTGGAAGTCACGGTTGTAGGCGGCGACAAGGTTACTGCCACGGCCTCGGTGAGGCTGAAACTGAATGACAAAGAGGTCATAGGTGCAGCGATAGGTGTTGGCCCAGTTGATGCAGCAGTGAACGCAGTTAAGAAAGCGATTCAGGAAGTGGAGCCGATTCAATTAGAGCAATACAACGTCAAGGCAATTACTGGCGGAACCGATGCTATGGTTGAAGTCGTTGTCCGTATGAGAAAAGGTGTGAAAACGGCTACTGCGATGGGAGTTCGCGAGGATATCGTGATGGCGAGCATTGATGCAGTGCTTAGCGCCATGAATGTGTTGACTACAGACTACAACGGCTCAAACAAAAATACAGCAAAACCAGATAAGTAGCATCACATCTTGGACTTGAAAATGTCATTGACCCCTGTCTGAATTCGCGCGCTGGTTATGTTGGGTGTTTACGCGCTTGTTTTTGGTGGCGGGCGTATGCGCCTGCCGAGTTTTATTCGCAACGCTATACGGTAGAGTTTTCTTAACGATTTCACTAGCTGCTCGAGGCTGGGCGCATCAGAGTAGATGAGGGGTATCTGCTCGTATTCTGCAAGTCTTATTGCGGACTCGCTTGGTTTAGTCCGGTGAAACACTATAACTCGAGGTTTCAGGCTGCTCACCCGAACGATCATCATGGGCAACGTTCCGTTCTCCACATTCGTGAAGACAAGAGCCCGCTCAGTTGAAGCCCCGAAGAGCTGGGCATATTCTAACCCTGACAATGCTTCAACTGCTTTTCTGCTGTCGACAACTGTGTAACCGTTAATTTCCTTCACGTATTTGTCTGCACACGCCACGATCTCACCATTTATAGCCCGGCATAAATACTCAACACGAACGGGAATTGGAAACTCCCTGAGATCAACTATGGCCATGCTGGGCGAGCTCGTCAGCTTCTCGAATTCCCTGATAAACCGACTCCCCTTCTCCTCGTCTATTTGCAGGAGCGACAGGACAAATCTTCTAATGAACTTAGCTCCGGGGCTTTCTCGTCTGCCACTCTCGTAATCGCTAATGACCGCCGATGATGATAGGTGCATCTTTTCCGAGAGGCTCATCTGGGAAACTGCAAAAAGCTCACGCCACTTCCGCATGGTCGAGCCGGGCTTGCTTGAAAGAATTATCTCTCCAGCAATTCTTCTTGCCAAGACCTCTCGAATACGTGGAGAAAGAGACATGTCCAATCCTCTAGATAGCACTCCCTTCACTGACTAAGTATAAAACCATACCGCTTGCTAAAAGGCCGGAGGGAATAAGGTAAATCGGGGTCGTTGAATCGCGTTTATTAGGAAGTTTGGTATTAAGGACAGTAACGTTCCGTGTCACAGGAGAGACACCGTGGAACGTTACTAGCAATACAACGAAACAACAAAAAAAGGAGTGAATGGAAAATGACGGATAAACAACAAGACGTTATCTTCGTTGGAAACAAACCACCTATGAGCTACGTGCTGGCTATTATAACGGCCTTTTCAGGTACTGCTAAGGAAATAACGCTGAAGGCTAGAGGACAGGCAATCACGACGGCGGTTGATACTGCGGAAATTACTCGCAGTCGCTTCTTGAAAGACCTGAAGGTAAGCAAGATAGTCATCGGAACAGCGGAAATGCCTCCACGAGAAGGCGAGAACAGGTCCAGAATGGTTTCAACGATAGAGATTAGCCTTTCAAAAGAGTAAGCATGAGTAACAAAGACAAGAAAACTCATTTCGACTCTCCACATCTTCCACATATTTTTTAGCTATGCTTTTTTAGAATGATATTCGGAAAATTGAAGGGTTATCTTTTCTCAGCAAGATCCAAATTGCGCTCAAGCATTTGACTTCTCTCTTTCGTCCAAGTATGATTCCACTTTCTTGACAACTTCAATGAAAGCCTTGGCAGCAGCTGAATCTGGATGTGCAATTACGAAAGGAGACCCCTTGTCAGAATCAACTCCGATTTGCGGGTCTATCGGGATGCTTCCGAGGAATTGTACTTCAGCTTCTCGCGCCATCTTTTCTCCACCCCCTGACTGAAATATGTCACTCTTTTTTCCGCAATGGGGACAGATGAACCCACTCATGTTCTCAACCACGCCCAATATGGACATGTTTAGCCTTCTGGCGAATGTTATGGCCTTCTGGACAACTGCTGCTGATAGTTCTGAAGGCATCGTTACGATCACGACGCCGTCGATTTCAGGCAAAAGTTGCGCGACACTCAAAGGTTCGTCGCCTGTTCCAGGCGGCAGATCTATGAAAAGGACATCCAGTTCACCCCAGACAATGTCTGAAAGAAATTGACGTATTGCAGTCATCTTAAGAGGACCTCTCCAAATGGTAGGTGCCCTTTCTCCGGGCAAGAAAAAGTCTATGGAAACCACTTTCATCCCTAAGGGACCCATGACTGGGAATGCTCCGGGCGGTCCCACTCTTACTTCTTGCCCGGTTAGACCCAGAAGTCTAGGGACGCTCGGTCCATGAATATCCGCGTCTAGCAAACCGACCCTTTTGCCCTCAAGAGCAAAGGCGGCGGCTAGATTCACGGCTACTGTGCTCTTGCCCACTCCACCCTTTCCACTTATTACCGCCACTTTGTGCTTAATCTTGTCCATCCTAAATCTGAGAATCTGGCGCTGTTCTGATAAGCGCTTCCTGAAAACATCTGAGGGTTTACTTTCTTTTGAATTTGCCATAAAACCACCTTCTTTAGGAAGAGGTATTAGTTAGTTTTGATGTTTAGAGCAAACTAAATAGTTTATGGTCGATTTTGCGGTTCAGGAGGAGTGGCAAGGCTTCATCTTGACTCGCGAGTAGACTCATTATCAGAACTTCGGAAAATCTGTGGAAGAACAAGCTTTATTCGTAGCAACATGGTTTTTCAGGAATATTCTGGATAAATATTGCCACTTCATAACCGTTTTAATGTTACACAGTCATGTTATCGTTTGCAGGGTGAAGTTGCATGAGTGAACAAATCCTCAAAGCTTGCAAAGAATTGATTGACGACGCAAAACTGGGTTGTGCGGATCTCGTTTTCAAAGAAGTATGTCTTGAAGTTTTGTACAGAGCACGTCACGTCC
>CAYSOZ010000033.1:0-10432 GCA_964432815.1 uncultured Candidatus Bathyarchaeia archaeon | reverse complement strand
AAATATTCTTCTTGCAGCATCCCGAATTCGTTCATTGCGTAATAAGTTGCGAAATCTGACAAGATTTTCTCGACCTTTCACCTCTGCTGCAAGAGTATTTCCCTTGTGACTGGGCTCAACAATAATAGGCAGTCTGCCAAAAACATTCTCTAAAGCTATTATAACTTTCTCTTCGCTTTCAGTAAAGTTAACCACGGTCTCCACTCTAATTGTCACTTCATCCAACTTATTTCACCATGAACTAGTATTCAACCGTGAAACCCTTTTCAATTCTGAGCATTCCTGCAAATCCGGCATCAAACATATCATAGTTCTTGGCGCGCCCTTATCATTCTTTTACAATACGACCATTCTGAATTAAAAAGCATTTATGAGGGGAAACTGTAAAAAATAGCTGGAGAGGTAGAGAATGGCTGAGTTAATAAGGAGTTTCTTGGCTTTCGACATCGAAAACGCAGAAGTAATTGAGAAAATGGAATCTGCACAAGGCCTTCTGGTGCAAACTGGCGCAGACCTGAGACTTGTACAGCCCAGAAACATCCACCTCACAATTCGGTTCCTTGGCTATATGCCTCCTCAACTTGTCGAAAAAGTTTTCGACGAAATGAAAAATGTTCAATTCACCCCGTTCGAAGTCCGAATTTCCGGCGTGGGCGCTTTTCCAGATCTGCGCTACCCCCGAGTAGTGTGGGCGGGAATAACCAGTGGCGCAGACCAACTCAAAGATGTGTTCAACCAACTTGAACCCCGACTGCAGAAGCTTGGCTTCACGCCTGACCCAAAAGGCTTCAGCCCACACCTGACTATCGCCCGCATACGCTCGGGAAGAAACAGACACCAGCTGGCAGAGGCAGTTGCAAAGAATGCAGACTACAACTTCGGAACAGTTCAAGCACAATGTCTACGCCTAAAAAGAAGCATTCTATCCTCCAAAGGACCCACTTACTCAACACTCAAAGAGGTCTGCCCACAACCATAATTGGGAAAGGAAAAACAAACTCATGCAGAAAAAGGAAGACGTTGTCGAACAGGAAATAGTGAAGAAGATAACACCTACACAACAGGAAAGAGCAAAAATAGAAGCTTTAGCAAAGCAGCTGGAGCAGAAAGTAGCGTCCGCTTGCACAGCCCAAAAGCTCAAAGCCGTAGTACGAATCGAAGGTTCTGTTGCCAAAGATACATGGCTAAGAGAAGACCCAGATATCGATATCTTTATGCGCTTGCCAACTTCGATTCCACGCAAGCTTCTCGGCGAAATAAGTCTAAGAATCGCCCGTAATGCTACCCGAGGCTCGCCTCAGACTGAGCGTTTTGCCGAACACCCATACTTAGAGGCGTTCGTAGATGGCGTGAGAGTGAACATAGTTCCCTGCTACGACGTGAAAACAGGTGAATGGTTAAGCGCCACCGACCGCACGCCCATGCATACAGACTACATAGAAAAGCATCTTGGAAAAGCCCTGCGCGGTGAAGTGCGTCTCCTTAAGAAATTCCTCAAGGGCATCGGTTCTTATGGTGCGGAAATAAAGACTGGAGGCTTCAGCGGATACCTATGTGAACTCCTAATTTTACACTATGAATCGTTCTTGGCAACCCTCAGAGGGTTTGCGCAGTTTGCTCAAAATCTAACTGTCGACATTGAAGACTATTACAAGGGCAGAGAAAGAGAACTGCGCCTGATTTTTCCAGACTCCCTTGTTGTCGTGGATCCTGTGGACAAGGGAAGAAACGTGGCTTCAGCAGTGCAGACGCAGAAACTCTACACACTCATAGCTGCTGCCCGTGTGTACCTTCAAAACCCGAGGACAATCTTCTTCTATCCTCCAAAAACCAAACCGTTAGCTGCACAGACATTCAAGAGAAAAATAGACAACCTTGGCGCTTCTATCATATTCTTAATTTCTGGTCAAATCAAGAGCGTTCCAGACATCCTATGGGGACAATTGTACAGAACTAAACGATCCTTGCGAAAACAGGTTGAACTCAACGATTTCAACGTCCTCAGAGATGCCGCCTGGAGTGACGAAAAAACCATCAACGTTTTCATTCTGGAAATTGAGCAGAGGGTAATTCCGAATGTGAAGAAACACTTGGGTCCCCCTCTTGAACGGGAGAGAGAATCCGAGAACTTCCTCTCTAAATACGTCCATAATGACACTGTCGTTTCTGGGCCATACATTGAAGATGGAAGATGGATAGTCGAAGTACGAAGAAAATACACAGACGTAACGCAGCTTCTGTCGGAAACACTAAAGAACGGGGGCAAAAACGCAGGCATAGCTGATCTGATCTCAAAAGCTTTTCAAAAGAAATTTGAAGTTCTAGTTAACACTGAAGTCATCGAAACCTATAGTAGCAATGAAAAGTTCTCAGAGTTTCTTACTGAATTTCTCTCGGGCAAGCCGTTTTGGTTGGAAGAAAACCAGTGAACGAATCTGATCCTATTGAGTTACCGAATGGTACCAGCTGATTATGTACTCTGGCAGCCGCAATCCCCTTTGCGCTAACCTTTCAGCAAGTTTAACGGGCAAAGGACTGAGAACATATGCTGCTCGTGTATAAAATCGGCGAGGTGTACCAGGTTTCACTTCTTCCTCCAAGATGATTTTCAAGTCGGCCTTCTTGGCTAACGTTGACTCTTTTTTCCCAGTTATAGCGAGCACGTTGCCGTTGAACTGTTTCATCACATCGCACCAGATAAGGACAGGTTTTGTTTCACCTGAAAAAGACAGCAAAACTTCGAGGTCTCCAGCTCTAGGGCGAGGTGTGTTCACACCTCTAGTAATGAAAACGTTGTCCCCAAGGAAACTCTTAATATGGAAGAGTCTCACTCCAGTCATCTTGGCTATTTCGTTCGCTGTCCCTTTCCCTCCTAAGAACACATTAGTCCTCTTTTCGAGCATGTCCACGAGATGTGTATATGTATCTGACACCATGTTAGCGTTTATTATGGCCCCTATCTTGTCAAATTCTTCTTTGCAGAGGCGGAAAACATCTTCTACTTCCAAGTTTCTGAAGATAGCTTCAATCATCATACATAGAAGCTGAAGTGTACCTAATTCAAAGATGTCGCCCATCATGCCTGTCTCGCTGTACTCGAAGGAAGGCTTGGATTTTCCTCTTCCCTTAAGCTGAACCACGTGCCCATGCTGACTCGTTATTTGAGCTAGTGGGGATTCTAAGCTGGAAGTCACCAACCCCATGGTAAATTTGTTGGTTTTCTTTTCTTCAATATATCGCGCCAGATCCTGCGCCATAACAAGAGGATCATCTGAGTAGCCGCTGCCAGAATTCATCAGCAACAAGGTCTTTTTATAACGTCTTTCCAGATCAGCTGCTGCATCGTACATATTCTTGCCTGGAAAGCCCGGGTCATCTGGAGTCAGCACTACCTTGTTTCTCCAGCCTATTTGGCTAAGAGCTATTTGGCTCATAGCTGCGTTTAATGAATAAAGTGATCTGCCTGATCCACCACAGATTACGCAGTCAGCTGCTTTTAGAGCATCGTATAGTGGCGATAGGTCTTTTCTTCTAACACTGAGAATGTTATCTCGAATTCTATTGACAAAGCCTATATTGCTAATCTTGCTTCTTATGCTGACAGCACCTTCTATTCCAAAACAGATTCCTGACACTCTATATTATTCTTGTGTTCCAAAATCTATAGAGGAGTCATTTAGCATAACCATCTTCCATTATTCTTAGCGGTCTTCCATCGAGTGATTACATAGGCAGGTGTAATTCCAAAGCGATTGCTCCTAAACATTTGGGTCTCAACATCAAGTCGCTAAACATTTATATCGAATACAGTTATCAAGCATCGCGATAGTGAAAGCTAATGCCATCCCAAAGTGGAATAGAGAAATTTGCATTTCTCAAGAAACTAGCTCTCGACATGGGCGCTGCAGTCGCACAGATAATTCCAGCTGACAAAATCGTTATCGAAGATCGGATCGTACTAAAATGTAAACTCGGATGCTCCAACTACGGAAAGACATTGATGTGCCCACCCTATACCCCTTCTGCTGAGGAATTTAGAAAAATCGCAAGAGAATACAGCTACGCTCTGTTTATGAAGTTCAAATCCAAAGCTGAAGCGGATGCTGAAACAACAAAATGCCTCTCAAAATCCGAAACCGACCCCACTCTCACGCCGGCTTTAAGAAAAAAGATACACAATTTTTGGGCAGCTTGGAGAGAAGACAAACAGATCATGCTCTCCGTTGTTATTGATCTTGAAAAGGCGGCGATGAACAAAGGCTATCCATTAGCAATCGGTCTCGTATCCGGGACTTGTTATTTATGCGAAAAATGCAACATAGAAGAAAAAGTTTGCGCCCATCCAACACAGGCTAGATACTCTGAAGACGCCGTCGGGGTCAATGTGAAAGCAACTGCGAAAAATGCTGGGATTTCGGTTATATTTCCATTTGAAAAAAACCCAGAGTCTTTCGCTTTAGTCCTTATTGACTAGTTTATGATGACCCACTTTTTGTTCTTTTCCAGATTCGCCCAGCAAAAGGACGCAAGAGAAATTAGCTGCTCCAAAACTTCTAAATATTTAAAGTTCACAAAATGAGAGTCACTGGTGTCTCCGAAATGAAGCTCCTGCTTGATGAGATGTACGCAGGCCTAAAAGAATACTTTGAAACTCTCGGTTATGAAGTGTTGACTGCTCAGGAAGCAGGTTTGAAAGGCGCAAAAGATCGAGAGGTTGTGGAGCACGCACGCAAACATGGTTTATTGCTTGTAACTCAAGATCCCAAGCAGGCAGAATTGGCAGAACTCAGAGATGTTAAATGTATTCTAATTTCTAAAGCGATGATTGCCAAAGTTGCGGATTCTAAGATAAAGGAAAAATTTTCTTAAATCCATCTGTTGAGTTCTTTCCCTTGAGGAAAAGGCTACCGCGCGCGCTCAAAAATGGGTGGTCTTCTTGGTTTGGGGTTGGAGGGTGATGTTAATGTTTCTGAGATACTTGTTCCATAGATAAGCTGCCGCGTAACCGGCGCTTATGCCACTTCCTGTAGCTACGAAAAGTACAAGTGCCGACAACATCGGGGTCGGATCGATAATTCTGATGTAGAAACTGGTTACGAAATAGCTCAAGAAACCGATGATTGCTGTACTGAATGCCATCGCTAGAATCACCCTATTTCGATTAGCTCGATCAGCGTCTGTGAAGACTCTGAAAACATGAGAAAAAACATCCACCAATAATCCGAACAGAAATGTGAATAGAAAGGTAAACGGTCCGAAAGCTGGTTGCGATAGTGCTGATAGTAATCCTCCAACAATACCTACGGATGTCGCGCCTGCCCTCCTAATAAAAAGAGAGGCTAGAGACAGTATGACTGCTTCAACCACTATCAAGAGGTAATTGATGGGAAGGGGCACAAAGAAATTAATGATGAAAATAATCGAGCTGAAGAGTGCCACCAAGAGCCATCGTACAGCCTTTTGCATCGGAATAGTAAGTCTCCTTTTTCAATAGGAGTTGTATTTCAGTTTAAAAAGCTTGACTCAGAAACACGTCGAATCAGCCGCCGTGCGCTCAATGAAGACACCGACAGTTTTTTAACGGAAACCATAAATTGCTTAGCTTCAATAAAGAATAAATATAGTATTATTTGATTCATAGGTGTCAAAGAGGATTAATGATGAGCACTCATGCCGAAGATTTGAAACTACGTTTGATGACCATCGAACTTCTAAGAACCGCCAAATACAAACGAAATATTACATATCGAGAGTTAGCCTCCAAAACAGGCTTACCCGTAACGGTTCTGAGCAGATACGCCAAAGGCCATGTTCTCCCAAACACAACAAGAGCTAAACAGCTTTGGCGAGTGCTGACAAAACTCGTTGGATTAGAAAATGAACTTCGAAGCAGAATCAAATTTGACGAAACAGGATACTTCGACAACACTGAGATAGTAGGGGACTACAATATTCTGCAACAAGCCGCTAACCATGCTCTAGCAAACTTTGCGGGAAAGCGTGTGACAAAAATCTTGACCGCGGCGGTTGACGGCGTCCCACTCGCTACGATGGTAGGTAACGCATTGGGTGTAAATTTGATCGTGGCGAAGAGGAACAAGGAAGTTGGAGTGAAAACTTTCTTGGACGAAACCTACATTCTTGGGAAAGATTCTGGAGTGACAGTCACCCTTTTCATTCCGAAAGAAGCAATTAAGAAACGAGACAGCGTTCTAATCGTAGATGACATGATCAAGAGTGGCGATACTCAAGAGGCACTTGTCAATCTTGTCAAAAAGTCAAAAGCTGAAGTCTCCGGCATCTTCTCGCTCATAGCCGTCGGGGATGAGTGGAAGAAAAGACTAAAATTCGGTAGCGACTCACCAGTTGAAGTCGTAACATACCTCAAATCACCTTTTGAGTAGGAAGAGCGCTCGAAATACCGCAAACTCAAGGTGCTGCGGAAATCTTAAACCTAACCAGAGCCAAATCTATTGTGCAGACTAATCGCGCTTGAGGTAACCATTTATGCGAACTATTGAATGGCAGGACGGAACCGTGGTCACGATTGATCAGACTAGGCTGCCACATGAAACAGTAACCTTGAGAATAGAAACGATTGACACTTTGGCAGAAGCAATTAAAAGCCTAAGGATCAGGGGAGCCCCCCTGCTTGGAGCAGCCGCAGCCTTTGGAATGGCTCTGACCGCTCACCATTCTGAAGCTAGAAGCTTATCAGAAATGCAAGCCGAATTGGAGAATACGGCAGTTACGCTGAAGAGCACAAGACCCACAGCAGTTAACCTCTTCTGGGCAATAGACAGAATTCTAAACAAATCAAGAAACTATCATGGAAGCATCGAAGAATTGAGGCAACTCGTAGTCAATGAAGCTCAAAGAATAGCAGATGAAGACGCAGATGCAAATCGAGCCATAGGCGAAAACGGTTCCGCACTCATCGATGACGGCGACGTCATACTGACACATTGCAACGCAGGAGAACTAGCCACAGTTGAATATGGCACCGCCCTAAGCGTGGTGCGAACAGCTTGGATGCAGGGCAAAAGAGTAAAGGTCATCGCCACAGAAACGCGCCCACTGTTGCAGGGAGCAAGACTGACGACGTATGAACTTAAGCGCGACGGGATACCCGTTACATTGATTACGGATAACATGGTCGGTTATGTCCTAAGCAAAAAATTGGTTAACAAGGTCGTGGTAGGCGCCGACCGCATAGTCCAAGACGCTGTCATAAATAAGATCGGTACTTTCACAGTCGCAGTTTTAGCCCACGAGCACAAAGTGCCCTTCTATGTGGCAGCACCCAAATCCACTTTCGACTTGGCGCACTCATCCGCCGAAGTCGTCATTGAAGAGAGAAAATCTACAGAAGTAACCCATATATGCGCTCAACCTATCGCTACTCCAGACATTGACGTACTAAATCCTGCCTTTGACATCACCCCACTAAAATATGTGACCGCGATTATTTCCGAAAAAGGTATCTACTACAAAGAAGATTTTGCGCGATTCAAGACAATGTAACAGAAACTGAGGACAACAAACAGTAGAAATCGTTGAGAATAGTAATGAAGAATGGTCAGAAGCATAACGACATCTCGCACTTAGGAATGGACTACAAAAATGAACCCAGCTTCTGAAAAGGTATCATGAGTGGCAGGTTTTCAATTTCTTATCAAGGCAAGTCTAAGGGTTTCTTAAAAATCTCTTCTCGCCACTTTCTCTCCCAGCTTGCCCAGCCAGTCTTTACGAGAATCTCTCTCAGATGGGGCATCTCAGCAACCCATTCTAGCAGCGTCCAGAAACGTCGTTTGTCGTTCAAAAGTTCTTCAGGCACTCCAACTTCAACGCACCATCTAACATAACCTCGTTCAACCATATCCTGCAATTCCCCTGTTGTTTCAACTTTCTCAACCCTGAATCCCTGGTTTTGCAGATGCTTCGGCAAGCTAGATAGAACGTAACTTGAGCAAACCTTAAAGTGAGTTTTTTCATCGGGCTGCATGACCCCGATTATCTCGTCGGCGATTCTCACAGCATCCTCCAAGTACTTCTTGTTTTTGAAATGAGGAGGTTGAAACGATGATGTGGCAATTCTGCGTTCCATATATCGACGATCTGGAGGTTTCAGTGCCCCGATCACGACTCCCAGCAATAGGTCACTCCACCCTGAAGAGTCAATAATAATCTCTTTAGGAAGGATGAAATGATCCAAAGTCAAAGCTCATCATCCTAGATTGTGTGAGAGATACCAAACTGAATTAGGGTCAAATAATTCTTAAATTTTGCCAAAACCGCCTCGAGACCATACTGAGAAGGGATACTTCCGGATTCATTAACATCGGGATAACCACTAGACTCTGATTCTACGAGCCATTTTTATAGAGAAAGAAGGGTATATCGTTAAAGAGTTAAGCAGTTTGAACTTTGGTTGATCGGTCCTATGAGCGAGAACAAAACAAGTCAAGAAGTTATGGAACTCAAAACTCACGGAGTCCTATTGAAGGAAGGCGTAAGAATATCTGAACAGAGTAGCATCGACGCGCTTTCCCAACGGGGATATGGCACCGTTGCGAATGAAGTTTTCACCCTTGCTTTTTATGAAGCGCTTTATCTGTCGGATAAAGGAATGCTCGAAGTCAAAGATGAAAAAGGAGAAAGCGTGAATTTTCAGGATCTTCTCCGAGCATATGAGAAGGCAGACGAGAACGCATGGATCAACTATTTGGTTTACCGAGATCTTAGGAGCAGAGGCTACGTGGTTAGGGAAGGTTTCGGAGCAGGAATAGACTTTCGTATCTACGAGCGGGGTAGTTATGGGAAAGACACGGCGTCATACTTGATTCTCAGCACGCAAGAGGGCAAACCAGTACCTATTGAAGACATAACAAGCGCTTTGCAACGGAGTCAAATGCAGAAGAAAGAGTTAATCCTTGCTGTTATGAACCGAAGGGGAGAAATAGTTTACTATTCAGTCTCTCAACTTACTTTCAAATAGGAAGTGAAAATGGACATGAATGACTTCCAGAGTGTTCGCGGAATGAGAGATCTCTTGCCTGAAGAAGCTGAGGGTTTGGAGGAGATTATAGCCAAAGCAAAAAGAGTCGCTTCGCTTTATGGGTATAGGCAAATAATAACCCCAGTTGTCGAATCATATGAACTTCTGAATGCTAAATCTGGCGAAGAAATTCGTTCGCGCATGTTTGTTTTTGAAGATTTGGGACAACGAAAGATTGTTCTGCGTCCAGAATTTACAGCCTCAATAGCACGTTTGATTACGACCACCCTAAAGAACGAACCGAAACCTTTGAGGATTTTCAGTGTCGGCAGTGTTTACAGGTATGATGAACCTCAACGTGGCCGTTACAGAGAGTTTTGGCAATCCAATTTTGAATTAATAGGTTCAAACATGCCGGAAGCCGACGCTGAAGTGGTCCTTCTCACAAACAGACTGATGAAAGATGTCGGTTTGCGGAATTACGAGTTTAAGCTGGGCCATGTAGGGATCCTGAGAGCGATACTAAGTCAATATGGTATAAATGAACAGAGACAAAACGCCGTGCTGCAGAAAATGGACAAAAAGGAATTTGACGCGGCCCTAGGACTTGTGGAGAACAAAGACTGTAGGAAGATACTCGAAGGTTTGATTAGTCTGAAAAAGAATGAACCTCCATCAGCCGAGCCATCTTCAATTGTTGGAGAAATTGAGAAGCATGTGAAAGGCTGTAAGGAAGCTTCAGATGCCCTGAAGAATCTGTCAGATATTCTGAACCTACTCAACAAGGGTGGATGCAGCATTAAAACCGTTGATCCAGCCTTCGCTAGAGGTTTGGATTATTACACAGGAATGATTTTTGAAGTCTACATCCCAGAATTGGACATTGCACTGGGTGGTGGCGGACGTTACAACAAGCTCGTCGAGGCGTTCAAAGGAGAACCCACGGCAGCCGTAGGCGTAGCACATGGGCTGGATAGAATTGCCCTTGCAAAGCAACTACAAGACAAGATGAAGAAGACAGCGATTCAAGAGAAACGAGGAAGAAAGAAAAGAGTTTTAGTGACTTCCATTAGTGATGCGGTGAAAGGAAAGGCACTAGAGATTTCCGAGGAGCTTAGAAAAGCTGGTGTTGAGACCGAGTTTGAAGTGATGGGTAGGAAAATGTCTAGAGCATTAGAGGATGCTGACAAGCGGAAAATGGATTATGCTGTAATAGTCGGCGAAAGAGAGCTGAAGGAAGGAAAAGTGGTTGTCCGAAACTTGACAAAACGGGAACAGGCTGCTGTGCCACTTGAAGAATTGACAAGAAAAATCAAGGGGAAATCGTAAAAGAAAAAGAGCTTTGGACCCTACGAAAGAGCCTGAGCTAAAGTCGCTTGATGTATCTGTTGACTTCCCACTCGGTAACTTGCATTCGATACAAGTCCCACTCCT
>CAYSOZ010000032.1:0-10435 GCA_964432815.1 uncultured Candidatus Bathyarchaeia archaeon | reverse complement strand
AGAGATGCTTAGACTCCGACCAACTGTCATAGTTGAGGCTGCTTCTCAACAGGCCGTCAGAGAATACGCAGGCAGAATAGCAACCGAAGGCATCGATTTAATAATTATGAGCACCGGAGCCCTTTTGGGCTTGGACATTCGGAAAGGCAAGATTCACGTGCCGGCAGGCGCCATCGGAGGATTAGACGCACTCTCGACCGCAGCCTTGGCTGGAATAAATGAAGTTGTTTTAACCACAAGGAAAAATCCGCGACTATTTAACATGAACAACAATGAACCAAGAATCGTATACGAAGGCAACGCAAAGGAAGCAGCAAGGCTTTTTCCAAGAGAGATGAATGTAGCTGCCACATTGGCTCTGACCGTCAAACCGACGAGAGTAAAAGTCAGACTGATTTCTGATCCCGAAATAACGCGAAATACACACGAGATTCATGTGGCATGGCGATTTGGCGAGATGTTCTTACGATTCTCAAATGATCCATACCCTGAAAACCCGCACACAAGTGCGCTCGCAGCATGGTCGGCAATCAACCTGCTCCAAACGCTACTAGAGTAATAGTCTTTCAAATTCCGAACGGGCTGAGCAAGTCTTTTGAAGGCATACTGCCTCTAGGGCTTGGATTCGTAGTGGGTTTGGTCATAGGTTTCATCTCTGGATAAACCTGCAAACTGTTCCATTTTTTACGGCTTTTGATGTGCTGTCCCGATACCAATTCCAGGTTAGATATGTGACGTGACTAACGGTTCGATTGAAGGTTAGCAGTGAAAACTGATACATTCAGTTTTGTAATACAAAAAGGCTTTATTTTTCAAGAGAAATACGGTGAGTGAGACTTAAAAGATGACTAAGGTAAAAGCCAAATTTGAAAATCGCGGTAATGGCACAATGGAGTTTGCCGAGGGCACTCTGAAGTTCTACGTGGAGAGAGGGCGATTTAAGAAGAAGTCCGAAGTCGTCAGAGAAATACCGTTGACTGACATTGAAAATGCGGCACTGTCCGGAACCGAACTCAGCATCACATGGAAAGGAGTTGCTGACATCTTTATAGTGGAGAAAGAAGAACCGGCGAATGCAATTTTTGAAGAAGTAGACTCAGCCCTGAAAAAACAAAAAGAAACCCTCGAAACGGAGAGAACGCCTCCACAGATACCGAATGACCTTATCGATACAATCAAGGCTTCCCTTGAGACGACGGACTCGCTGTTCGACATCTTGATGAGCCTGCATGGTCGAGTCGACTGGAATCGACTAGAAAATGCACTGAAGAGCTCCGAAGAAAACGCCAAGTTGCTCCCGATTCAAAAGACTGGCATAATGATAATAGACTTCACAAAATTGGAATCAACAATCCGAAATAATCGTCTCGAAGAGATCTCAAAAGAAGTCTATGATACCCTAAAGTCGCTAAGTGGACAATTGAATGAACTAGCATTAAATAACGTGTTGCCGGAAAAAGTTCATCCGGACTATGAAGACGCGAAAAGAATTATTCTTGCATATTACACGTTGAACGACATTATCATCGGAACTATTGTCGGAGATAAAGAAATTAACAGAGAAAGAAACGAACTGGCCGCCATGTTAGAGGGGTTGGCAAAGACTGTGGAGTTGCACATTGACGTTGACGCCATAATTAGAGTTTCAGACCGATTAGTCAATGAAAAAGTGGACGAAAGCCTGATTGAACAGAATAGAAGAGTGTTCAAGCAGCAGTTTACTTGTTTAATGACCAAGTAACACCTTCTAGACTTGTTTTTGTTGGTTTTTCCGCCCAATTATTCCTTTTTTGACGGTATAGCACAAAAGTTATATGTCGGGGCAGATAGATGTCTCCGCCACGGTGAAAACAGATTGAAAACTAAACTATTTGCAGTTAGCCTCTTACTGATTTTGTCAGCAACAGCCGCAATGGCTATAATGCCAACTCGCGCGCAGGGAGAGGGTTATTGGATCACAAGCTATACCATAACGAGCACAGAAACACAGCAAGTTCTAATGGAAGTAGATTTTGCCACTGGGAAAAACACTTCCATACCAATTGTGGGAGGAACCGAAGTAACTGTAACATTCACAGTCAACGTTTTTACAACTGGATCTGGAAATCTGAAGCTCGCAACAAACATGCAGCATTCCAAGATTAAGCTGGATCGATATTGGGAACTCGTTTCGACTGACTATGCCTTAGGATCTGATTTCAACCCGAATTCTGCCTCGACAGAGTTTAACTGGGTCAAAGGAACCTTCACTATGATATGCTACGGAAAGACAAACGTGGTAACAAAACCAACGGCACTTTTGCTAGTAGGGCTATACAGCTCAACAGGCGACCCTCTTGACAGCATTAAACCGATAATAACGACCGCAGGAGCCGACCAGTTCCAAACCCTCTACAATCAGAAGGAAGACAGATTACAGAGCCTAATCGACGCCGGAGTGGCAGAAGGATATGTTACACTGTACTCAAACGTTCTCAATCAATCTAAGAATCTGGTTAACAAGGGATACGTAAACGATGCCATTAACCTTCTAAACTCTCTACCAAATTCAGGAGAACCGATGGGATCAGCACTCGAATTTATAATGCTTCCAGGAATAGCCATTGCAGCGATCGTTGCTGTAGTGTTTGCTGTCATGTTCCTTAGAGCGAGAGGCAAGAACAGCTACGTCCAATTGGTCATCGAAGACCAAATAAAGGACCTAGAAGGCTTGACACTCAGAGCATCTAAGATTGACAGAACAATCGCTTCAAATCTAGACGGCGTTAAGGATAGACTCAAGCGACTAGTTGGGATGTGACCAACACGAGAATATACCAAAACAGCGTACAATTGATAGGACTGGGCTCAGCCGGAACCAACATTGTCGAAACTTTCTTAACCAACAAGAAAACCATGGAACTACTTCAGAACGATATCACGCGACTCTCCCTTTTAGCGATAGACATAGCTGACCCTGAAATTAGAAGTCTACAGGAAACCAATGTAAGTATAGCTAAGGCTTTGGTGCGAGCCGGGGTGCCGAGTGAAAGGATGCGGCTGATCGCCCAATCAGTGAAATTCCCGACCGCAGAAGCAATGTTCGACTTCATCAACCAAAAATACAATGAATACTTGGTCAATGAAGGCGCAAAACTCGAAAATTTCAATCCGTGGCTTGAATCGACAATGGCGATACCGCCAATGGCAGGCGGAGCGGGCAGAAGAAGAGCCCTAGCAAAGGCAATCTACGCTTTAAACTACTATCAACTAGGAATAATCAGAAGCTTCATAAACTCATTCAAAGAACAAGCCCTCTCCTCCATCGTCACGCCCACTGTCATCCTGGTTTACGGACTAGGCGGGGGCACGGGAAGCGGTGTGTTCTTCGAATTCGCTAGGCACTTACGGAAAGTACTAGGATCAGGTATACCAATAATAGCCTTCGTGATCGCCCCATGCGGAGGAGACGACCCACCGGCAAAAGGCTGCTCAGCCTTTGTCGCTATGAACGAGTTGTCTCTGTTGTTAAACAAGGACTATAACGAGTACGTTGTAAACACATATGGCGAAATCTATCGAAATCCGCTGAATGCCCTCATTTACCTACCACTGCTACCTGCATTCACTAAAGTTGGCAACATAGTCACCGCCCGAAAAGAAATGGACGACATGGTTGTGGACCTGCTTTATGTCTTGATGGACTTCGACCTCGCGGACCTTCTAGGCGGAATAGGAACAGAGGTTGGACTCACAGAAAATTATGTCCACACGCTCGGGATGGTCAAAGTGGTTTACCCAGTGGAAGATTATATCACAGCCTTTAAGCTGAACTTCGAAAAACTTCAGCTGCTATTCGATCTAAGAAAAGAGAAGCTGGAGATTCTAGACGGTATCTCCGAGATCGTAAAGCTGGACAACGAGTCAGCGAGAAACCTTTACAAGAACTATCTGATAAAAACCGGGACTTACGAGTATGAACAGTTCGACGAGAAAGTGAAATCTATCATATCTAGCAACCAGAAGCTTGAAGAAGATCTTACTCTGCATGTCAAAGGCATCGAGATCCAAGCGAAGAACTGGATGGACGAGCTAATGAGATATCTTTCAACAATCAAAAAGATGGGTAAGATAGGACCGATCGAGGATGCCATTATAAAATTAACACTTCACAGAGAAGGCTCTAGAAAAGTAGACAACTTGGAAAGCTTACTCACAAACATAACAAAGACATACCTGGAGTTCTCAGAAAGAAAAACCGCAATTTTCGAGCGCCTAAAGCAGCTTGTTCCAAGTTCGCAAGTGTTCACCGTAAGGCAAAAGCGGATTTTGGACGATTTCATGAATCTGACAGAGCTTGCGGACAAGGCACTCAACCTCCTCAGATTCTACGATCAGACTCGATACCTGACTGAAGCATTAATCAGATACTATGAAGTTCTCCCGGAATCTGAGACTGAGATGAAAGAGCTGAAAGACATTCAATCTGAACTGGCAACACTCTACTTAGTAGTGCAGCTAATGCTCCGAACACCAATGGACGAAGCAAGAATGATCGATGAGTATCTGACCTACGTGAACAACGTTATGGCAAAATACTTGGACAAGAAAAACGTCATTGACAATGAACTTCTGAGAGTACAAGAAGAAAAGAAACGGAAAGATTTCGACAGACTAAAACTGGAGAAAGAGCTCAGAAGAATTCTCAGCACGAAGAAGTATGCCAGAGAGCAACTCATACAAATAGAGCGAGACATGAAAAGAACCGGCGAAGAAGAAGCCTACGTCATCGAAAAACTCGAAAAAATTGACGGCACTCTAAGATCTTACAACAATCTGGCGAACAAGATTAAACCAACGTCCGAGTATCGAAAACGACTTAACAAAATCGTGGATCTGTACAACGAATTCGACGAAAAAATGACCTACATACGCCGACCCAAGAAATACTTTGAAAAATCAACTGAACTGACCGAAACCGAGCAAATGAAAATAATCTTTAAGATACTTACAGAACAGGAAGAAACTCTTACGAGAGATTCAATACAAAGCGAAATAATCGACATGGAACACTTCAAAGACTACATGAAGAGCGTGATTAGAGTCTTTAAAACACCCAGTGTGTTGGGATTCAAACCCACATACAAATCAGATTACATCTGGGTAACAGTCGAAACACCACCAGATCTATGGAGCGAAGACCTCTCGCAGGAAATATACACTGTGCTAGCAGGCTACGTCACCAGCGAAGTATCAAGGACCATAACAGTTCGAGTGGTCGAATCCCGTGATGAATGGACAACCAGAGTTCTAGTAGTGGCTGGAAGAGGAAAACCGGAACACATGGAAGCGTTCGATGAAATGCAACTTCTTTATAATAAGTCTAATGATTTCGAACGACACCTCTCTCGTTCCTACCTAATTGAGCACGGAGTAACGGCAACCCAAGTGATCCGAGAGATAAACAACGCTAATAACAAAGAAAAGAAAAAATGAAACGGTAAGCATCGTCGTCTAATCTTTAATTAAGCCCTCGACAATGCTCTGCCACTCATCCTCTTTTATAAATCCTTTTTTGACTGCACTATTTTTCACGTCTTTCACTCGCTTTTCCATCGAAGCCACCATGCTCGTAACGTTAAATCCGCCAACAATCAGCAGAATGTCTAGGCGGTCGCTCATTTCGTCTACGTAAATAGGCTCGCTTACGTAGATGGATTTGAGACTCGCTTTTCCTTTGAACCAAGTTGCTACAGAAAGTTCTATTTTTCCTTTTGGCAGGCTTTCTTTAAGCTGTTCAGGCATACGGATGAGTACATAGAGAACTGAGGAACTTGATAAATCAAGTTTCAGCAGAGGTCTGGATAGGGCTGAGTTTAGCATATTCTCTAGCGACTCGTAGAGTCTGAGACTGGCCCCCGTCACGTGAAGAATCGTAAACAGTTTCACGTTGAACGTTCTGGACAACTCAGAAAGTTCTTGAACAAATGAGTCTTTAGTTAACATCAACTCCAGCAAGTAGTTGGTTGCTATGTTGCCTTTCATTACTGAGCCATTTCTGTTAACGCCCGTGAATGCTTCAAGAAGGTCTCTGTCAGCAAGTATGATAGTTGAAGAATCCTGAGATGAGCATAGTCCAACCGAGTAGAGCGCGTTGAAGTGAACGTCTGAAGGCTGGACACTCGAAGGCAGTATAGTTAATGCAACAGCATTCATGTTTGAGTCTCTTAGTGTCGAAGTCAAAAACGGCAGCAAAGCACTGCCAACGCCCTCCCATGATGAAGACAAAATCAAGGTGTCATATTGCTTCTGGACAGTCTTTTCCTTCAGTCGCGTAACAAAGGCATCGTTTTTCGCAGTAAATGACAAGACGTTGTACCAGTAATGTGTCTCAACCTTGGCATCTAAACCCAAAACCACATCACTGCTAATTCCAGAAAGGCTCCATTTGACAATTTCTTTACTGGACTTGCCGATGAGGAGTGGTTCAACGTCATGTAATTTCTCAACAAGGTGGCCTTTCAACAGAATCTTTGTGGGATATTCGCCGATGCAGATTAGGGCTTTCTCGGGCAACTTTGGCTTCAACATTGCAACATGTTTCTCGATGCTTTCAAGAACATCAAACTGTGTTTCATCGCAGCCCATTGGTCTGTTCACAACAAGCTTTAAGTTTGGTTTCACAAAATAAGGCTTTAGGTAAATATTTGACGTCCGCCAAGAAGATAGGATTGATACACGCTCCAAATTGGCTCAAGAACCGAAGGCAAAAACCAAAGGACAGAAAGGCTAAGGAACCGCAACTCGAACCTTCCTTTCTCAGGATTGCGACTTTTGTCATAACTCTTATCAGCATGATCTTGGGGCTTTCAATGCTGCCTATTTTCCCGCAGCCTTTGCCAGCCGTAATAGCTTTTCTAGTGGCTTTCGTGACATACAAAAAACCGTTGTTGGGTATGCCTGTTGGCGCTCCTATTATTGCGTTAGGCTTGCTTTATCATCTATCCAGTCTGAACTTTAT
This sequence comes from uncultured Candidatus Bathyarchaeia archaeon, assembly GCA_964432815.1. Taxonomy (GTDB): domain Archaea; phylum Thermoproteota; class Bathyarchaeia; order Bathyarchaeales; family Bathycorpusculaceae; genus A05DMB-2. The sequence goes on along the minus strand of CAYSOZ010000032.1, from coordinate 3,435 downwards.
CGTGATGCTAGGTGAAACTTATATCCGCGAAATCGTTGTCTTCATGTTTATCTTTCTATTCGCATTGTTACCTATTGTTTTCCACCGTTACAAAGATGCCATCGCAATAAATCTAGGCATAATTGCAGCGATTCTGCTCTTCTTCGGTCAAACCTATTACTTGGCAGTGCCTTTAATCGCCACCTCAGCAGTCTTCTTCAAGAAAAAAGCTGTCCTGTCTGCAGTGTTCTATGGCATGATTTCAATGCCTCTAATGATGATGCAGTATTTGCAGCATATTTCGCAAATTCCCAGAGAAGACTGGTGGGTTGAAGCTGGCTCCAGCCCTCCTATTTACGTCTCCCTTTCACAAGTATTCAAAGGTCTAGCCGAGTCTATGAGCCAGTTTAGGTTATACGACACCTCGAAGATAGTCTGGTCCATAACTGGACAAATAACTGGCACTGCTCCTCTTGAAGAACATACGGTAGGCGAAGTTTTGTCCCACTATCTTGATTCTATCCCTGGGATAGCACTTTTCATAGTTATGGTTTTAGGTATTGTTATCTTCATCACATTTGCGGTCCGAACGTTTTTGACCAAAACCCCCGAGTTTCCAGGAGAGAGACTCCTTCCAATGTTTACAGCCGTTGTTGCTACCGCGCTGTTCTTTATTTTAATTGCAGGGCTCCAGAACGCCTTAGCTTTCAGAGCCGACGTGAACGGAACTCAGATGGCAATAGGCATTTTGGCAACCGTTCTTTTCACCGCGCCCGTGTTGCTGATAAACCCTGAACCCAAGAAGAGAGCAACGACCGGAATGATACTTACAAAGGCTCAAGAGCTTCTGGAGAAGCTGCAGGTTTTTGAATCATCCCTTGTCAATGTCAAAACGAACATTCCTATTCCCGTCAGTTCAATTGAAGGACGAATGCTGGTTATCAAAGACAGGTTAAACGACATCGTCAAGAAGACTTCAACAAGTTTCTATGACATTTCCGAATCTGATGAAGTCTTCAACGAATTGGATCATGAAATAAGCAACCAGATCCGTGACCTAATGCTTGATCTAGATATCTCAGTCTTAGAATACCAGATGAACGTAAATGGCGAATATTCAACGTGGACTGGAAAGCTCAAAGACATGGGCTTAGAAGTTAAAACGGCTGAAAAAATAGATTTCCAGAGAGATGCGCCTATTGAAGATAGAATAGGTCACATCAAAGGGATCTTGGAAGATGGCCGCCGTTTCGTCACCGAAGCTTGTAAAGAGGTTGAACAAGTCTACGAGGTCTTAAGATTATTGTATGACCCAAACCTTCCCAAGGAAGGACAAGCTACAACATTTGCATTGCAGAAGCTCAAAGAAAATGGGACTCCTTGGATCTCAATGGAAGCACTTTTCACCTCCCTTAACAACTGGCGAAAGCAATATGGAGCAGAGATTTCCATTTCCGTGCAGAACCTCAAGGATTCTCTAACTTCAATAGTCAGCCTAAGTGAGGAAAGTGAGAGATTGCAGCCTATTCTAGAAGACAAATTTCCAATACTAGAGGCTGATACTGAGAAAGCTCAAGAAATCATGACTGGTATTGAAAGCAAGTCCCTTGACGTCGTGAATATTCTGATAATAAGGGACATCTTCAAATCGTCATTGATTGTTGCCAAAGATGTAATCTCCATTTTGTACGAGAAATTGAGGAATCAAGAGGAAACAATAGAGAGTATATTGCCAGCGAAAGACTACTTGTGGGAGAAGAACGTGGCTTTAATGGAACAAATGACTTTAGCCATGGAAATATTCTCCGATGATTCGGAGCAGGGAATGAAAAATGCTTTTGAGAATCTGTCCAGATCCTTATCTTGCCTACACGAGTGCGTAGAGACCCTGCTCGTGTACAACGAGAAAAAGGAACTCCTGCTGAACTATCCGATTGCAGCAAATGCAATAGTTAGCATCATTTCTCAGAAGAAGCAGGTCTCGGCTACCGACCTTCCGTTTGAGCAGAGATTCGCAGAAGAGTATCTGAGACTATTCCACAGCCATAATTACGGCGAGTTCCGTTTTGATGAATCAAACCTGTCTCTAATGAAACGGTGAAACGCTTTCTTGCATTTTCAATAACATTTGCTGGGAAAAGAATCACTAATCTTCTGATGATGTGAAGCATGATCAAGAGAATTGAGCAGACAGATTGAGCGAGTTGGACAACTCAAGCTGAATGGAAAGTTGAAGTGTCTCTGAAGTAGTTCTTGGCGTCGCATTGATTAGAGAGTTAGAAATTGTATTAAACCTGCACTCCTTGAATAATATGGGACTGAACGCGAATGCCGACGAATTTGCCGCCTGACGCACTGGATAAGTGGGCTGAGGTCGAGGCTGCCAGAAGTCCCCGAGAAAAAATGGAGAAGATGCAGGAGTTCCTGAAGCATGTTCCTCAGCACAAGGGTACCATGAAGTTGCGCGGCGAAATTAAGAGGAAGATAGCACTTATCCGTGATGACTTGGAAGACAAGAAGCGCAAGGGCACAGGCAAGAGTAGCGGTGGACCCAAGCTTTTCATCGAAAAAGGAAGTTCAGCGCAGGTAGTGTTGATAGGCATGACAAACGTGGGTAAGAGCTGTCTAATGAGTGCAACAACAAACTCAAAAGTGCTCGTTACCCCCACACCTTTCAGTACGCATGAACCAGTACCCGGCATAATGAATTATATGGATGTACAATTCCAGATTGTGGAAGCACCAGCCATCATGGAGGGAGCAGCCGAAGGTCGAGCGGGAGGACAGGTCGCCCTTGGCTTGGCGCGTAATGCTGACGGCGTGATTTTAATGGTTGATTTATCGCATGACCCGGTTGGGCAACTGGAGCTAGTTTTGGCTGAGCTGGAGGAAAGCCGAGTCTTAGTAAGCAAACCAAGCGGAAGAGTCGACATCGATAGACGCCACGCTGGAACAACATTGCGGGTCATTCTAATCGGCAGACTCGTCGATTGTACCGTGCGTGACGTCGAGGAATTGCTGCGAGGCTACAAAATCAACGATGCCATCGTGAGAATCAGCGGTGAAGTTTCACTCGATGAGATAGAGAACGCAATCTATGAAAACACAATCTACAAACCCGCAGTAATAGTCGCCAACAAACTAGACCTGAAGGGCGCACAAGCGAACCTGCGAGCACTCAAACAGCATGTAAACGGCAAATTACCCGTAGTTCCCATGTCGTGTGAGCGCAAAGTTGGGTTTCATGAGCTTGGCAAGGCTCTCTTTGAGGCTCTAGGAATTATTCGGGTCTATACAAAGGAACCGGGCATGAGGACACATAGTGACCACCCCTTTCCCCTTCGAAAAGGAGACACCGTCAACGAGTTGGCAAAGAATATTCATAAGGAGCTTCTGTCGAATTTCATGTTCGCGATGGTTTGGGCTAAACGGTTGCCGTTTAGTCCCAAGAAGGTT
>CAYSOZ010000031.1:0-10666 GCA_964432815.1 uncultured Candidatus Bathyarchaeia archaeon | reverse complement strand
TGAGCCGTTCACGCTGCAAAAAGATGCAGGGGCCCCGGGAAATGATCACGGAAGGACCTTCCTTTGCCAGTTCCTCCTTCAGGACCGACGTCGTTTTCTTAATGTTCAGGGGGTGAATATACAGTGTACAGTTTGAGTTGTAACGTCTTTGATGTATTCACCACGTTGTGTCTCGCGCCAGCGGGTACTATGACAGCGTCTCCGTCAGCAATTTTTTGTTTGACACCGTCAATGATGACTGTTCCCGCGCCTTTTTCGAATCTGAAGAATTGGTCAACGGTTTTATGAACTTCTTCACCTATTTCCTCGCCAGGTTTCAGGTTCATCAGTACGAGCTGACTGTATTTGCCTGTGTAGAGCACCCGTCTGAAATTACTGTTGCTCAGAGTGTCCTTCTCAATATTGGATTTAAAACCCTTCATAGATGACCCTACTCATGATTTGAACATCTTTTATTTAAGAGTTCACGCTTGACATGCTGAGGTCTCTTCTAGAGGTTCTAGAACAAATTGTGAAAGAGCAAGCGATTTTGCCCAAAGGGTTGACTCCTAAAGGTTTAAGACACAACTTGTGCGATGTCTCCCGCACAATCCCCTTTTTTCTCTGTCCTGAGTTCATCTCATCTGGGAAATACATAAAAGAAAACTTCGAGAAACCATAGTTCACGGTTTGGTAGCGAAATGCCCTATTATCGCAGAAGACGGCGGTATTACAGGCGAAGCGACCCCGCCAAATTCGACAAAGCAATAGAGATGCGGAACCAACCCAACACAAGCAGAAGCAATCATGTGGGACATACTAAGAAGGGAAGTCTATCAGAATTTTCAGAGTTTCACAAAAACTTATGACAATGCTTGGCAACCTACCAAAGCAAAATAAAAAGAATCTTCGGAAGGATGAAGAAGGCAAGTGCTATAAACAACTTCTACAAGCAACGGAAGACGTTAGCGGTCAAACTTGCCAACCCCAGAATCGGGAAGATTCATTTTCACCTAATACGCCACTGGTACGGAACCAATGAATATCACAAGAAACCTGACATGGACCATGTACGCCGACTGCTCGGGCACAAGAGCATTATGAGTACGTAAATCTATGTTAACATGGAACAGGCGATTTTCAAATCTTCAGTCGACGAGTACGTTGTTAAGGTCGCTTCAACTATGGAAGAAATAGTCAAACTGACGGAAGTCGGATTTGAGGTTGTTACAGAATTCGAAGGCAAAAAAGTGTTAAGGAAAAGAAAGTGAACGAAAGCAAAAGTATATGAATATTGGCGCAGTTCAAACAATATTTATATTTTCACATCCACCCTGTTTAGCTAAATCTCGGAGAAAGCGGAGTTGCTGGATTGCATTCAAGTTTCTAAAGAGTTTGGGGGACTCCAAGCTTTAAAGAATGTAGATTTGTCAGTCAAAGAAAGAGAAATCACTGGACTCGTTGGGCCTAACGGATCTGGAAAATCAACGTTGTTGAATCTTATCAGCGGTGTCTACAAACCCGATTCGGGCAAGGTCCTGTTCCTTAACGAGGAAATCTCGAAGCTCCCTTCATATGCGATCTGTGCTAGAGGAATAGCTAAGACATCTCAAAGCGTTCAATCGTTTCCAGATATGACCACCATGGAAAATGTTCTTACGAGTGTTCTGTTTGCTAAAAGCGTAGGTAAGTATGCCCAAAACCCCGTTGATAGGGCTAAGGAACTCATAGAATTTGTGGGGTTAGACGGGGATAAACTTGATGTTCCAGCAAAAAACCTGAACGTCGTTGAGTTGAGGCGAGTTCAACTCGCGAGAGCTTTGGCCACCAATCCCAAGTTGCTCCTCTTGGATGAGTTGCTCACAGGCTTGACGCCTAAGGAATGTGACGAGGCAATCGCCTTGGTCAAACTGGTGAATAAGGAAGGCGTGAGTGTGCTCATGGTTGAACATGTCATGAAAGTGGTGATGGGCTTGTGCAGCCGAGTAGTTGTTCTTCATCATGGAGAAAAGATATGCGAAGGCCCACCGGAGAAAGTGTGTGCTGACAAGAACGTGATAAACGTTTACTTGGGCAAGAAATTCTTGTTTGACGAGGAGTAGAAAATGCTGGAAGTCGAAAAAGTATCCGCAGCTTATGGTTTGGTTCAAATACTCTGGGATGTGTCCTTCCAAGTGAAAGAAAAAGAAATCGTTAGTATTATCGGCCCGAATGGGGCTGGAAAAACTACTCTTGTCAGGACAATCGTTGGACTGATCCGAGCGAAAGATGGGACCGTCAGGTTCAAGGGCGAGAATATTGAGAAACTCCCGTCATATGAGATAGTCAAGAAAGGAATCACATTGATTCCTGAAGGGAGAGATATTTTTCCTAGATTGACCGTCGAAGAGAATCTAGCTTTAGGAGCTTACACTTTAAATGACAATGAGACTGTGAAGAAGACGAGAGAGGAAGTTTACCAGATTTTTCCAGTCTTGAAGAAGAAAGAAAAAGCTCTAGCACAAACTCTTAGCGGCGGTGAACAACAGATGCTAGTTATTTGTAGGAGCTTGATGTCAAAGCCCCAACTGCTGATATTGGACGAACCTTCGTTGGGTTTGGCGCCTATAATAGTGGAGAAAGTGCTTGATACTTTGGAAAAAATAAACGAGGATGGTGTCACGATTCTTCTCGTTGAGCAGAATATCCGCGATTCCTTAAACATTGCCAACAGAGCCTATGTTCTTGAGGAAGGCAAAATTATTATAGAGGGCGAAGGGAGACAACTGCTGTCAAATGATCACATTAAGGAAGTATATTTAGGGATTTAACGGGGCTTGATGCGATGGACGATAACTGGAATAGAAAAATAGAAACTATGCCAAGAGAAGAAATCAAAAAACACCAATTCTATAAGCTTAAGGAAATGGTGAAATTTTGCTACGAAAACTCGAAGTTCTATAGAAAAAAACTCGCAAGTGCGGGGATATCGCCTGAAGACATTAAGGCGCTCGACGACGTTCAGAAGATCCCTTTCACGGTAAAAACCGATTTGAGAGACAATTACCCGCTTGGGATGTTAGCAGTTAATCCCAGCGACGTTGTTGAAATACATGCGTCCAGTGGAACAACTGGAAACCCCATTGTGGGTGCTTATACTAAGTCAGACATGAACGTTTGGCAAGAATTAATGGCAAGGTCGCTCTATACCACCGGCGTGAGACAGAACGATGTTGTACACATAGCCTACGGTTACGGCTTGTTCACAGGAGGACTGGGGTTTCATTACGGCGCCCAAAAAGTTGGGGCAACCATAGTCCCTGTGGGAGGTGGAATGACCCAGAGACAAATAAAGCTGATGAAAGATCTGGGCGTGACTATTCTTTGTTGTACGCCAAGTTTCGCGGTTTATCTTGCTGAGACAATGGCTAAGGAAGGCATAGACCCCAGAAAGGACCTTAAGCTCAGGATGGGGCTTTTCGGAGCTGAACCATGGTCTGATAGAATCAGAGAAAGAATCGAACAAGCACTTGGGATTGAGGCGTTTGACATCTATGGTTTGACTGAATTATGCGGACCGGGAGTCTCGGTGGAATGCAACAAGCATAATGGATTACATATTTGGGAAGACCATTTCCTTGTTGAAACCATTGATCCTGACACTGGTGAAGCATTGCCTGCTGGAGAGGAAGGGGAAATAGTCTTTACTTCGCTTACGAAAACTGGTTTGCCTATGCTAAGGTATAGAACACGTGACATCTCAGTAATCCAGACCGAAAAGTGCGCATGTGGGCGTACCCACTGTAGGATGATGAGGGTAACAGGAAGGTCCGATGACATGCTGATTGTAAGAGGTGTTAACGTTTACCCTTCGCAAATCGAATATGCTGTTATGGGTTTTCCTGAACTAGCTGCGCACTACCAGATAATTCTCGACAGACCAGGAGCATTGGATGTATTCAGCATAAAAGCCGAATTGGCACAAAATGTATCCAAGGAAACGCAAGCAGACCTGGAGGACTTGAAGTGCAGGATCATTGAAAAAATACACAGCGTTACTGGCTTATCACCCAATTCTGTTGATCTCGTAAAACCCGGTGAAATCCCGAGAAGTGACGGCAAAGCCAAGAGAGTCTTGGATCTGCGCTCTGGAAAAACTTGAAGGCTAAAACCGCATGGGATCAAAGGTCGCGACTGATCGTCCGCACGCTTACGTGTTGCTTAATGGAGACGAAGCAGTCGCTAGAGGCGCTGTAGAGGCCGGCGCAAAAGTAGCAGCGTCGTACCCAGGGACTCCGGCAACGGAGATATTGGAAACATTAGCAGAGGTTTCGAAGGATTTTGGAATTTACACTGAATGGAGCATAAACGAGATAGTGGCTTTGGAAGTAGCCGCAGGGGCTTCAATGGCAGGCGTGAGATCCATTGTTTCAATGAAGCATGTTGGTTTGAACGTGGCAGCTGACGCGGCTATGACGCTGGCATACACAGGAGTTGAAGGCGGAATGGTTATCGCTGTATGCGACGATCCAGGCATGCATAGTAGCCAGAATGAGCAAGATACGCGATATTTTGCGGTGCACTCAAATTTACCCTTACTGGATGCTGGTAATCCCCAAGAAGCTTTAGAGATGACGCGGGAAGCCTTTGGAATAAGCGAGAGACTTAAGTTACCTATAATCCTTCGATTGACCACTCGCGTAGCTCATGGGAAAGCAAGGGTAAGAATAAAAGACATTAATAAGAGTCAAAGAAAGGCCGAATTTGATAAGAAAAGTTCTAAATGGGTCATGGTGCCCTCTAACGCGATTAGGCAGCATAGAGTCTTACAAGCTAAATTGCAGGATGCGGCGAAAATTGCTGAAGCTTCAAAGTTCAATATCATCGAGGATAACGGAAGAGAAATTGGAATAGTAGGCAGCGGAGTAGGATACTACTACGCAAGGTCAATATTGGATACGAAAAAATTCTCTTGGCTGAAACTAGGGTTTGTCTATCCCTTCCCCATCAAAGTCGTCAAGCAGTTTGCTACCAAAGTAAAGAAGATAATCGTTTTGGAAGAACTCAGACCCTATGTTGAAGATAACATCAAGTGTTTGAAAAAGAAAATCTTGGGAAAAGACACAATGGGACTAGACGAAGTTGGTGAATTCACGCCAGACGACCTGAGAGAAGCTTTTGCTAAATTGAAAATATGCAAAAAGACAGAAAAACGTGAAACGCTCCTTCTACCTCCTCGTCCGCCTGTTCTTTGTCCAGGATGCCCACATAGAGCCTTCTATTATGCCTTGAACACGGTCAGGCAATTCGTCAACTGTAATCCAGAGAAATGCGTAGGATGCGACATTTGTGAGTACATCTGTTCTCTAGAAAAAGAGAAAACCTTTAACCCAATTAAGTCCAGGATCCGAGCTGTGAGACTTAATCCGCTTTCTGTCCTAGCTGTTACATGCAGGGCCTGCAAAGATGCCCCATGCGTGGCTGTGTGTCCGAGGGACGCTTTGAAGCAATCCGTTGAAAATGGAACAATAGTAGTTGATGATAACAAGTGCGACGGATGCGGTTGGTGTATCCAAACATGCCAGTATGGAGCAATAACCATACACCCGGAAAGTAAGAAAGCCATTGTCTGTGATACGTGCGGCGGAGATCCGAAATGCGTTGAATGGTGCCCGGAGCAGGCATTAAGTCTTAGCGGGGAGACGGAGGACAAAATCGTCACAGGCGACATAGGATGCTATACTCTAGGTTTTATGCAGCCAGTGAACACGGTTCAAACGTGCTTATGTATGGGCGCGGGAATCTCACAAGCTGCGGGCATGATTCATGCCGGAATCAAAGAAAAAGTATTCTCGGTCATAGGCGATTCAACATTCTTTCACGCGGGCATGCCCGGCTTGCTCAACATAGCCTACAACAAGTCAAATGTTTGTGTGTTAATATTGGACAATCATGTTGTGGCGATGACTGGACATCAACCAACTCCCGGTTCAGGAAAGAACCTTCTTGGTGAACAGACCAAGGTGATTATGCTCGAGGAAGTTGCTAGGAGCCTTGGCATTGAGAAGGTGCAGGTTGTCGATCCATACGACGTGAAAGGAACGACAAAAGTCCTTAGAGAAATCCTCGATTATCATGGACCTTCCGTTATAATCGCTCGAAGACCCTGCCCGCTTTCAATCGAGAGGGGGAAGTCAAGAGAAGTCTTGGAGGAATGCAACTCCTGTGGCATATGCGTTGATGCCTTCGGTTGCCCGGCTATTTCCATGAGTTCAGACCGGGCCGAAATCGATCCCACTCTATGCTACGGCTGCGGAGTCTGCGAAACAATTTGCCCCTCCAAAGCAATAAGGAGCACAAGTTAAATGGGGCTTGCAGTTGTTTTTGCAGGTGTAGGCGGCCAAGGCGTCGTAGTTCTGAGCGACATCTTTTGCGAGGCTGCATTACTTGATGGCTATGACGTGGCGAAGGCGGAAATTCATGGCATGGCTCAGAGAGGCGGTTCAATAGTTGCTCATGCTAAAATAGGCGAAAAAGTCGAGTCGCCATTGATAGAGAAAGGAAAGGCGGATATCGTAGTTGGGTTTGAAATGCTTGAAACCGCGAGATCTCTACCTATGCTGAAGAAAAACGGAACAGTGGTGGTAAATACAAAGTATATACCGCCCAACTTAACGTTTGATCCCGCTTCTAAACCACTTACTCAAGAGCGACTTTTGAACATGATTAGAGAAAAACCGCGGGCGGTTCACGAAATCGACGGAATCGGAATCGCCACTAAAATTGGAAACCCCCTTGTTGTGAACACAGTTCTCCTCGGAGCATTGTCAGCTCTCCCAGAGAATCCTGTTAAACGAGATTCATATGAGAAGGCAATAGCTGCACGACTAAAGGCAAAATACGTGGAATTGAACTTGATCGCGTTCCGGACAGGCTGGGAAAGCGTGAAAATAGGATAGTCTTATAAACACTCTCGGGACATCAATAGAAAATACGAAAATTGAAAAAAAGAGGAAAACATGAATGAATAGAAGAATACTCGCGGCACTTGCAGTTGTAATTATAGTAGCAGCATTATTCGTGGCAATGTGGCAACTAAACTTATTTTCACCAGCCGCTTCTGCTGAAGCTCGAAACATCAAAGTGGGAATCGTTGCGGGAATGCAGACCGTGGAAGGTCAAGACATTGAACGAGCTGCGCGCCTTGCGATTGACGAAATCAACGCAGCTGGCGGAATACGAGTTGAAGAATGGCACACAAACGTAAATATCGAATTGGTTCTGGTCGACACAGTGGATGATGCCGCTGGAAGCACAGCAGGTCCAGTAACTCGCGCGATTACAGATCAGGGAGTTGATATTCTCATTGGCGGAGCCACGACAGGTGGAACTCTCAATGGCCAAATTCCAGCCATCACAAAACGGGTCCCGTTCATAATAACGGGCGCGTCGCTGAACCTTGTCACAAGAAGAGGTAGTCTGCCCGTAGGCAATCCCTTGAGAATTGATGACGCTGAGGGAATGAGTTACATGTTCCACTATTGCACAACAATTTCAGATTACAGTTTCACTGTGGCCCACTTTCTGGCAGACAGCGTAAGACCCAAACTTGGCTCAACGTACAGCTTTGATTCCGCCAGAAGACTTAGGCTTGCTGTTCTTTACCGTGACGACGGCTATGGGAGAGGAGTCAGAGACGTTACTTCAAGCATAATAACCGAGGATAGTCTTCCGATAGAGGTCGTTGCCAATGTATCATACGCGACCACCGCTACAACATATCAGTCTCAGCTGATTTCAGTCAAAGAGAGCAATCCCGACGCAGTCTACATCGCAGGATTCACTGCTGACACAGCAGAAGTAATCAAAGAAGGAATAGAGGATGTGGGACTAAAATCCCTATACATAGCCGTCGAAATATGCGAGGACCCACAGTTCTATGCACTTCTGGGACAAACTGGATCTGGTCAGATCTTAGAATCGAAAATTGCAACACAATGGCAAGGAGACACATGGTACCTGCCCAAAGTCGGAACCTATGTCGAGGATTACAAACAGAAATTTGATGGCAAGATTCCTGGAATGTTAGGCGCAGACACCTACGATGCAGTTTACATTGCCAAGAACGCTATAGAGAGAGCTGGAACCTTAAACAAAACAGATGTTAGATATGCTCTGGAAACCACGAATATGCCACAGAGCTTGCTTATAATGGAGAACGAGAAAATTACATTTAGCACAGGCATCAACTACCACGAAATTCTGCCGAAGACGTTCATCGAGCAGCTGATTTTGAACCAGAATCTTGGAGAACTGAAACCTTACGTAGTTTATCCTGCATCAATGCCCGGCATAAGCCCCTTCTACCAGCGTGATTTTGCGCTACCTCCAGACTACGAGCCGGGAAGCTCATAAGCTTCTCAACTTCGTCTTTTCTTTCCCATTTTCTATTTATCGCGTATGTTTTAAATAGTCAACCTGAGAAAATACGTCAAGCTGACTCAGTATGATAACTCCCTTGATAACTCCCTCTGGACTCATTCAGGCTCTGATTTGGGGAGTTGCAACCGGCTGCATTTACATTCTTTTGGCCACTGGGCTAAACCTGATCTTCGGCGTAATGAAATTGGTCAATTTCGCTCATGGCCAACTATTGATGGTCGGAGCATTTGTAGCATACCAGATCACCACGATAGTTGGTTTAAACCCATATGCTTCCATCATTGTGTCGATGGGTATAGTCGCCTTCATTGGAGTTTTGCTTGAAAAATTCGCTTTCCGCAAGGTTCGGGGCACTGAGAAACTTAACGAAATCTTCATCAGTCTTGGCTTAATTTACGTGTTTCAGAACGTCGCTGCTCTTTTGTGGGTTGAAAACTACAATATTCGAATACCAAGCCCTCTCAGCAGTCTTAGCTTTTCGTTCGGTGAAGTCACGTTGAGCTACGACAGAATACTCGCCATTGTTATCGTGATTGTTATCCTTGTCGGGTTAGTGCTGCTGACAAAGAAAACCAAGATTGGTTTAGCAATGAGGGCGACCAGCCAAAAAAGCGATGCTGCAATGCTAATGGGCATAAACATCAACAGAGTCTACGTTTTCACTTTTGCGGTTGGCGCTGCTTTGGCGGGAGCGGCAGGGGCAATTTATGGTATATTGTTTCCGTTTAATCCAACAATAGGGGCGCTACCTACAATCAAAGCGTTTGCAATTATAATACTGGGTGGGCTTGGCAGCATACCAGGCGCTGTGGCGGGTGGTTTGCTTTATGGTATTGCTGAGAACATTACGGGCTATTTGTCAAATGGAACCTGGCAAGATGCCGTTGCTTTTGCCTTGTTAATAGTGGTTTTAGTTATTAGACCAACTGGGCTTTTTGGGGAGAAGGGTGAGTAGATGGATTTCAAGGCTTTTTTGGCAACTTCGGCTAAGTCTTTTCGATCGAGGAAATTTCAGTTTGCTTTGGCGGCTCTAGCTTTTGTAGCGGTTCTTCCGATTTTCGTGAGAAGCGAGTACATCATTGGCAATGTCCTCACAGTGATGGCTATTTTTGCACTCTATGCCTCAAGCTGGAATCTCTTGGCTTATTCTGGACAGGGTTCCTTGGGACATGCGGCTTTCTTGGGAATAGGTGCCTTCGCTTCCGCGTTGTTGGCAGCAAGACTCGGGGTGCCCCCGATTATAGGGCTGTTTGTGGGCAGCTTGTTGTCAGCAGGTATTGGGTTATTGGTCGGTCTTGCGTGTGTTAGGTTGAAGGCGTGGTTCCTGGCGATGGTTACTTTCGGTTTTTCAATAATTATAGTCACTATAGTTGGTCAGTTCGACAGCATATTTGGGGGAATGATCGGGTTTCCTACTGTAACCTTCGTCCCAGAAGGTTTACCATTCTATTACGCAACTTTGGCAATAGTTGCACTTTCCATCCTCGCCATTTTCTTGGTTATGAAGTCCAAATGGGGTTTAGCTTTCAAGGCTATTCGCGAAAACGAGCTTGAAGCAAAGATGATCGGCATCAACACTGCAAAATATAGGCTTTTGGCGTTTGTCATAAGCACTTTCTTCGCTGGTTTGGCAGGCGGCTTGCTGGTGGAGTCCCAGCTTTTTATTCAACTCGACATCTTCAAGGTTGACAACTCTTTTCTTCCGCTTATAATGGCGGTTATTGGGGGATTAGGAACACTAGAGGGCCCAATCATTGGGGCAATCATCATTGTTTCCATTGAATCTTTCATGCCACTTGCGTATCCATATCTCCAACCTTTGAGTCCCCTTTTTCCAGGAGTGAGCAGCGTCGGGCCACCACTGAAATTCGTGGGCTTGGGGATTTTTCTCATCCTGGTGGTGATATTTCTCCCGAAAGGAATCACTTCGCTTATCAGCAAGTTTTATGACTATTTGAAAGAGGGCGAAACAAAAAAAGGCGAATAAATTGAAAGGAACTGATTATTTCAGGAAGCACTTGGGCATTAAAATCCTTGACTCCAAAGATGGTTATGCAAAAGTGAGCTTGAAGATAACTCGGGAACACACCAATTCCGTAGGAATGACACATGGAGGCGTGGTCTTCGCTCTAGCGGACTGTGCTTTCGCAGAAGCAGTGAACTTCGGGGAGAAACAAGCCGTTGCATTGTAAGTGAGCATAAACTTTCTCAAGCCCAGTTCGGAGGACGATGTCCTGACTGCGGAAGCCATTCGAATATCTGAGGG
>CAYSOZ010000030.1:0-10680 GCA_964432815.1 uncultured Candidatus Bathyarchaeia archaeon | reverse complement strand
TGGTTCAATTTTCAGTCATTGGACAAAACAAGAATTCGATTCATTTTTCGATTGTTTTTCCGAATGGGACTGTGACAGACTACGGTGAGACCGGGGATTTTCATTCAAGTTTCATTTGTACTTTTGAAGGGCAGTTATTGCTTAATTTCACAAACCAAGATTTGGGGGACAGCAAACTTGTGACTTTAGATTATGAGATTGATCACTATATGTTTGGCATGCCTCAGATGTTATTTATGACAATGCTTATTGCTGTGATTTGTGTTGGCGGAGTTGCTGTTTTTGTAATGTTGAGCAGGAAACCCTACTGACAATGTGAGTGTTCGCCAGAAAGAACTAAAATAATATGTCGTTCAGTTCAGGAAAGGCAGCAAAGAAAAAGTTTCTCCCTACCTCTTCTTTAGCATCTTCATGAGTTTTGGCATTAGGGTAAAGCCATGGTCTATAATTCCCAAGCTTCCTTTGGCGCATTCTTTTTCCGAGAACTTTGAGATGCCATCGCCTTTGAGCCCTCCACCTGAAATGAGCACTGGAACTGGAGTGTCGCTGTGAACCTTCAAATCGCATGGTGTCGCGTGGTCAGAGGTTATGCAGAAAATCGTGTCGGTTAATGATGTTTGGTTCAGTAGTTTCCCGAAGAAGTGCTCATCCAATTCGGATATTATTTTGGTTTTAAGTATGCAGTTGCCATCATGACCTGGTTCATCTGGACCTTTGAGATGTATGTAGAAGCAATCGTATTTAGGAAGCAGTTCGAGAAGGCTTTTCACTCTGATGTCACAATCTCTCTCAATGCTGCCGGAGGGAGGGGGAAGAAGTGATGAGTGTAGACCTGCCAGTTTGGCTATGCCGTTTTCAGCTTGCATGTCTGCGAGTGCAGCGAAGTTAACTTTATAGTTCTGGCTTATGTTTGGAAAATTTGGGAGTTGACTCCCAGCGTCTCTTGTGAGTACCACATTTGCTTTCAGTTTACCTTCAGCAATGCGTCTCTGGTTAACCGGATGCTCGTCCCACAGCTTGTGAGTCTTTTCAATAAACTCGTTTACAAGAGCTGCCGCGTTCCATGCTTCTTCTGTGTCTTCAAGAGGTTTGCTTTTCTTGAGAACCATTTCTACGTTGGGTGTGGCTACGCCAATACCATTCACGATGTCGTAGGCGGGGTCACTATTTGTTATCTTGCTGGAGAGACACTTGTAATTGCTCCTCAAAACGAGAACGGCCCGGTGGCCAAGAGTATTTTTGAATTCAAACGATGATGGACATGATTTCAAAGTAATCTCTTTGTTGGCAGCCTCACTTAGCACTGTGGCTTCCTCAGTAGTGAGACTACGTTTTACTCGCCTGTCGACAATTTTTCCATTTTCACCTAATGTTGCGAAGTTGCATCGCAGAGCCAAGTTTCCGTCTCTTACGTCCATTCCTGCTCCAACTGCTTCAATAATTCCTCTGCCCGTGCTATACTTGAATGGATCGTAGCCTAAAAGAGAAATTACGGCAACATCGCTCTCTGGGGCGATGCCCTTTCCGACGGTGTACATCAACCCCGTTTTGCCGATTTTGGCAAGAGAATCCATGTTGGGAGTTTTGGCGACTTCCAATGGAGTTTTGTTATTTAGAGCTTTGATTGGCATGTCACCCATGCCGTCTATAACTGCGTATATGAGTTTCATGGCAGAAGCATCTCCAATGAGCTACTTTCTCATTTGATGCTTTTTGCCTTATTTGTTTTGTGAGGAAACGCGTTTGTCTGTCCAGAAATAGTAGTGGCCGAGAAATATCCTACAGCTACTTGCGGTACCTGAAGACTGTTTGATGCGTCTCTGCGGATATCGTGCTTGCCTGTTCCCAAATTATTTGGAGGTGTGTGAAAGAAAAACGGCTGCGGGTTTCAGAAAAAATCGTTGTTGTTGTTCTTCTCGTAAGCTAGGTCTATCTTAATTGAGAGTTGCGAGACTCACTCCAAAATGAACTTAGATACAAGCATGCGCGCTGGGATGCTGGTTTTTCTTAGAGACTGGCTCGAAATCCGGCCCATACATCTTTGATCGATTGAATTAACGGGTGTTTTATCTTTTCAGGATGCTTAAGTTTCTCAAGGCGGTCTACTCTGAAATATATGGGTGGGTGGGGATCCAAACCTACCCATTCTTGCAGCCTAAAGGAGGGAGTTCGCTCGTATAGTAGTCTCTGAAAGCCAATTTTCTCCAGAGCGCCAGCTAGCACTTCGGGTTGACCCATCACCATCGCTGATACTAAATCAGCTCTTGCCTCAAAGAACTTAGCTATGAAGAAGATTACGACCATGACAGCCAAGAAGTAGAGTAAGAATAGAAAAGTTGAGGAAATGATCGGGAACAAAGGAAGGAGAACATAGAAGCGAAATAGAAATTCTGCAGCAGTCAATCCGTAAAGAATTAGTGGATCTCGACCTCTCAAATGGCCAAATTCGTGCCCAAGCACGCTGATTATCTCATTCTCTTCGAGTTGAACAAGCAAGCCCGTCGTTATCAGCACTATTCCACGTTTCGGACTCGGACCGGAAGCTGCAGCGTTTGGGATCATGGTATTTGAGACAACAATCTTGGGGATTGGAATGTTGAATTTGTCGGCGATTCTTTTAACAAGGGCATAAACGTCGATTTTTTTGGCAATCAGACTTTCTGGTTGGCATGTCACGCCGAACTTGCTTAGAACCTTGCCCGCAGCTTCGCAGTTGATGTTGCCGTTTTTGGCTATGACTTCTTCATATATTTCTCTCTTTATCGACAGCAATTCTTCGCGTGAGCGTGTTTGTTTGAAATCTTCCTGCGTAGCAAGGGGTAAGCGGTATTCAAGCAAGTGTATGATGGGATTGGCTGCTGTAATGTGCCAATCCGCAGTTCGAGCAATGAAGTTTGTTGAGAAGAAAACGAACACGAACTGTACGATTACAAGTATCAACGGCGCCACCCAATAGGCATCTGGATAGAAAGCTGTTATGAGTACGATAACTGCCATCCCGAAGATTATAAACATGATAAAGAAGAGAACCTGTGTTTCGAGAAACAGCCGATTGAAGGATTTTTCTTGTTTTTTGAGCTGCTCGGGAACGATTTCTTGGCCTTCGCTCCATGCAAAATAGAGTGTTTTTCTTCTTGCTTGCTCCTCGAAGATCTGCAATGCGATTACGAAGTCTTGCTTCGCTTCGTCCCTCGCTGTATCAGATAACGATTCGGATAAAGGGGTCAGCTTCAGTTCTATTGGAGTAGTGCCCTTAGCTTCGACTTTGACGAGGGGTTTTTCATCAGTATCCAACACTATGTATGAAAGGAAGGGGTATCCTTCTGAAGTTGATCTGAGAAAAGCAGCAAAGCGTTGTTTCTGAGGAAGCAAGTATTTTTTGTGAATGAATTCGAATAGTTTTTCCATATAGGAAGAGGGAATTTCCGTGGAAATTTTGTGAGAAACAGTGTCGATCATGGCTTCTCAAGGCCCTTCGGCGTTCATGTTAGATTCACGCTGTCTTTTTAATAACGATTATGGTTTGATGGTGGAGTGATGGTTTCTTGCCTTAACACTTTATTTCTCTTTCGACCTGCTACCGCTATGTCACATCTTTCAGCCTTCTCAAGCTGTAGCGACCTTGCTTATTCCTCGAAAGCTCCCAGACACTGTCCTCTTTGTCCAAGAAAGCTATACACTCGCCTTTATTCAGATTTATGATGAGCATCCTATCGCTTTCGTACAGCTCTTTCTTAGAACCTTCCAAACCCAACAGTGCCTTGAACGCTACTCCAGCTTTTCCCTCTAAATCCTTCAATTTCACTGGGGACTTGATTTCAACCATTACTCTCACTTTTTTCTCGGTTAATGTTAATAGGAATTAACTCTTCTTTCAATGACCGCCTGCTGCCTCAGACTCCCGGTATCATTTAGATCTCCAAAATACGAAGGCTTCGCCGTATCTTGGATACTTGCAGTGTGCAGCGAGCCAGCAATGGCTTCTTGGAATTCGAAACCACCATTAGGTCAGCCTCAACACCGAATGCCCTTGGCTTTGCATGCTTGATTTCTCTTTGCTTTAGCTTGTGCGTGAAGTGCTAAAAAGGCAATTGTTGAGACGACCTTCCGTTGCAGTGGAGAGAGCTGTGTTAAAGTGTATCTCCTTCTTGTTCGACGGTCACTATAGAACGCGTTAGATTGATGGATAAAACTTTTATATGTGATGCATTGTGGATATGCTTGTATCTACTCTAATGGAACACGGTGCTATGATGGAACCAAGTAAGAAACCCCTGAATGTCCTCATAAAACAACTACAAGGCAATATTGAAGTTGTACTCAAGAATGGTTGCGAATACAAGGGGAAGATGATAAAGTGCGATGGTCATATGAACATACTTCTGGAAGGAGCAACCGAATGCAAGGAAGAGCAGTTGCTCACAAATTATGGCAATGTATTGCTACGTGGAAACAACATTCTCTATATTGTCCTGAACTCGACTAAGCATTAGTAGTCCTCTGTGATTCTTTTCTCAGCAATTCGTTATTTCCTAGTGTAAAACGCAAGTCTCTTAACTATTGTAGTTCTTCATTCTAATCTTGAGGAACCTGTAAAATTATATTTGCTCCGACGTATATGTTCTGGTGAGGAGTTCAAGTGAGCGACAAGGAATTGAGAGTCTCCAAAATAAAGGATGGCACTGTCATAGATCACATTAGTGGCGGATATGCTTTAGACGTTGTCAAGATATTAGGCATCACAGGGCAAGAGAAAAGGGTTATGACTATTGCTATCAACGTTCCGAGCAAACGTTTCAGGGTTAAAGATATCGTGAAAATTGAGGGGCGCGCATTAAGTCCCCGCGAAGTGAATCGCATCGCTCTCGTGGCACCTCATGCTTCCATAAATATAATCCGTAATTACAGCGTTGTCGAGAAGTTAGAGGTAAAATTGCCAAAAATCATCGAAGGTATTGTCAAATGCGCCAATCCTACCTGTATCAGCAATAGTGATGAACCTGTTGTTGCCAAATTCTACGTAAAAAACGAGGAGCCCTTGATGCTGAAGTGTCATTATTGTGGTCACATTTTAGAGAAAGCAGATATCTTGGGAAGTCTGTGACAGTTATCCTTTTCTTTGCTTCGCCCGCTTAGGACTCAATCTGGCCTGCGCTATCTTGAAAAGCTGTGCATAGTAATCGATTCCCAAGATCCTTCCTCTATTCACTCCGGGACACTCTTTTGTGCATAAGAACTCGTGCTCAAACCTGTCTGCATTTTTGAGTTCAAAAGGGTAAAACCTGCACACTAATGGTCTCAATGGATAAACGAGGCATTTGTTGTTTTCCAGGAAAACACAGGCGTGAGTCTTATCGGTTTTCTTCATCTCATAGGTGTATGGGACTTTTCCGTTAATTTTTTTGGCAAACGCGGAGAATGGCTGCGAGGTGGCTGTTGCGATTTTTTCTGCTTCTTTTTTTAAGAGGAGAATGTGCCTCTCTTTTTCATCTGTGTCACCGCAGCATAACCCGCATCTCGTGCAGTGAAAACGCAGGGCAATCGGATACTTGAAATTGTTTTCTTGTCCCATTTGGGTAATATTACGCACGATTGTGAGATAAAAATGTCTTATGATACGAAGCGGTTTTTCAACTTACCCTATTCTTACTATTTCGACATTCGAAACAACCTATTATTAATCTGCAGTGTTTCTCCCCTCGAGAAGGAAGGGTGATTAGCGTGAGATGCCCAGTTTGCAGTGACAGACTAGATGTTGACGTTAAACACAAAGCAGTTCAATGCCACATGTGTGGTTGGAGTAGAGTCATTCGCAACAAATTGCCTGACTAATCTGCGCTATTTGCTTCGATGCCCCTCCCCATACTGGTAAGGTCTGCTGAGGTTTTTCTCAAGTTTTTTCAGGAACATCTCATCCATATTTACGGTAGGACAAGCGAGGCGGCTTGCGTCCAACACATAGAATATTGCGTCTACGAGTTCTTCCGCAATTTCGTCTTCTGACTGACCTTTCTTCCAGGCGTCGCTTGCTTCGCCAAGCTCGATGAAAGCAAACAAGAGCTTTTTGGGAATATCTTCGGGCTTATTATAGAATCCTTTTTCGATAACTAAGGATTCGATTGCCTTTTTCATCTCTTCTAAATGCATTCTCGATACCTCCTACCGCTCACCAAAAACTGTAACCTTGTATCTAAAGTCTGAAACAGATGCTTAGTCCCTCGTCAAACACGTTTCAATCTTTTATCTTTGCTCTTATTTTGGGTAGAACTTCTTTCTGCATCTGAACTATGCCAAAGGTCGATATTCTGAATTCCTCGCCTTCAGTTTTAACTATCGAGCCATTCTTCACCAGTTCGCCCAAACGTGTACTGACGATTTTTGAGCTCTTCCCGAGTCTGAACCTCAAGTCATCCTTGGAAGTAGTCTCCTTTGGCAGGATTCCCAACTCGTGACCCAAGTGACTTGCTAGAAGCCAAATCAGAAGCGTCTCATTGTCAGTTAATCTTGGGTTGGATGCCATTATGCTCGGTCCATCCTTTGAAAAAGCGATTAATCCTTCACAATCCCTAGCAAGCTGCTGCAAATCGATAGTTAGCAGAAGTCTGTTTGCAATTTCAAATGAGGGAATGAACTCGTTGAAAAACTGTCTTAACAGAAGCCATGCTTCTTCCAAAGGGGCGATAAATTTCTTTTCACTATTCTTGTATTTTATTTGAACTGTAATTTTCTCTTGCTTCTCCGTCAAGACATTTTGCCTCTAAGCCTTGACAGAACTTCGTCTTCAACCCATTTTTCACCCTGAATCGTGAGTCTAAACTCCGGTTTGTTCGGGTCAGGTTTGAACACTTGGCCGCGTTTCGTCATTTCATTCAATCGCGCTGGAACCATGCTCTTGATCCCGCTGGATTCCAAGAGTTTAGTTACTTGTGAAGCAGTGCCTGTCTTGTCTTGGGAAGCATAGAGTGTTAGGCCAACTGCTTCATAGTGGGTCAATTTTTCCCGCGTCACAACAACTGGTCCTTCAGTGGTTTGTTCAACAATGCCTTTCAATTGGGCTCCAGAGGGTGTTACTTTGTTCGAGACAAAGTCGGAGAGTTTCTCAACGAAATCTGCGGGAACGGTTTCCAATGTCTTTAGGATTTCCTGAGCGCTTTCCCCTTCAATTACTATTTCGCCAAAAGGTGTCTTTATTCGTGCTTCAATTCGTTTCACTTATTTCCTCCTCCTGATCGTGGGATCGTAGCTTCAGCCAAAATGTAAACGAAGCCTGTGTTTGTTTTCCAGCGTTTTATATATCCTCTCTCAGCGAGTTGGTCGAGAGTGTCCGACGTAACGCGACTTGGGTACTTCAGGTCATTCGCCTTCATGACTTCCTTTATTTCTTCCATTGTTCTTGGGCGCCATTTACCCCAATCGGTTTCCAAGATTGTGATGACGGCCTCTCGAGAATCGGTCACTGGGGCAATCTTTGGATAGACTTCCTTAACAGTCTTGGTTGCGTCTTTTGGCGTCTCTTCCGTTTTGGCAGTTATGGTGACCACTGTTTTTGGTTTTATATCTTCAAAGGCATTGTGAACGTTGCTGACGATGTTTGGAAGTCTCTCGAGGGTTTTGCTTACGTCTTCGTATGTTCCGTTGAGTTCAACCTCATAGTCGCCCATTTTGATGCGGAATGTGAAACCAGTGTGGAGTTGTTCATTCTCTGATTCTTTGACCTTTTTCTGTGGCAATGTTATCCCATGGTATACTGGTACGCCATGCCTTTTTAGGATTTGTCCCTATAGCAAACGTTCTTGAATACCTTAAGATTATGTCTGAAAACGCGGGCAAGGGTTAGAAAGAGGTTAACTTCACTCCTAACGCGCTATTTTGCGGTTAGGTATCTTTGCAGGCGTTCTTTCAGCAGTTTGCTGACAATGTCTGGGTTTGCCTTTCCTCGCGCGTCTTTCATCGCTACACCCATAAGCATTCCGAAAGCGTTTTGGCCTGTTGCATTTACCGCGTCTTTGTGCGAAATAATGACTCTGTCGATGAGCTCCTCTAATTCTGGTCGTGAAAGCATTTTTAGATTCAACTCTGTAACGGCGTCAGGCAGACTCTTGTTTTCATGTTTTGAAAGCCAAACGAAAACTTCCTCGGCGGCCTCTTTTGCCAGCTGTCCGGAGCCAATAGACCTGAAGATGCCCGAGATTTCTTCATCTGAAACGCTTTCAACTTGAACGCCATCTCGTTTAAGTGCTTTAAGAGTCTCCGTTAGAAAAGCTGAAACTGTTGTAGGCGAGACGGCGCTCTCTTTCACAATTCTTTCAAACAATTTGCCCCCATACTCTGAATCGATAATTTGTTTGGCAAGCTTAGCGTTCAACTTGTAATCTTTCATGAAACGAGCAAGTTTGCCTTCAGATGGCTCAGGCAAGTTTGAACGGACTTTTTTAATCAGATCATCGGTAATCAATTCAGGCGGAATGTCGGTTTCGGGATACATTCTGGCAGCCCCGGGCCTGGGCCGCATGTATCGGGTTGTTCCATCTGTTTTGGCTGTTCGAGTCTCGGCTGGGACACCATCAATAGCTTCCTGCGCTCTTTCTACTACTGCTCTCAGGGCATCCTCGACGTTTTCTGGAGAATCAGCCACAAATACCACAGCGTCTTCGCTGCCAGCTTCTACTGCTTTTCTCAATGCCTGAACCTCTTCATCAGTTACCCCGTATGCAGGCATCTCATCAGTGTGAAAAATACCCCCTACTCGACCCCAGAAGCGTGCTCGGTCAGCCATTTCTGAGCCCAAACGGAAATCAGGCATAAGTTCCCGCTTTAGAAAGCCCGCGAACTTGTGGAGCTTTACCGCCAAAACCTTTTGATCTCTGTCCAGGGCCTTTCTGATCACTTTACACTTTGTATTTTTGAAAACTTCAGATACGTCCACAAAGACTTGCGCTATATCTTCTGCTCTAACTCCTGCCTTCCTGAGCTCCTCTCGTATCTGGACAAGTCGCAATTGGCGTTGGACTTCGTATTCAATTACCTTTGATATGAGTTCAAGCTCTTGAACTCCTTTGATCTCCATCAGGGCACCGTTTGGAATCGACACATTCAGCTCCTGACGCATGCTGCCTAATCCGCGCATGGCTTTCTCTGTTCCTCTCAGTATTTTTCCTATGGCAAGGGCAACTTCTTGGGCCTCTGAGGGTGAGTAAATAACAGGTCCAGTTGCCACTTCGATCAGGGGTATACCAAGCCTGTCTATGCGATAGTGAATTAGCTTTCCAGCATTTTCTTCTCCTGTTTTTCGCGCTGCGTCCTCCTCTAAGCTCATATGTTGAATGGGAATGGTCTTCCCTCCGACCTCGATACATCCGTCCAGAGCTATCACACATGTTCGTTGAAAACCCGTGGTGTTGGAACCATCGATCACAGTCTTTCGCATTATATGTATCTCGTCAATCGGTTTGGCGTTCATCATCAATGCTGCAGTCAAAACCGTTTGTACGGCTTCCATGTTGAGTGGATGTGGAGGCTCTTCATCCATCTCTACAAGACAAGAAGTGTTGCTGTTTGCCTCGTAGATTATGTGGATTCCCTTTTGGAATTCGAAATATGCGGCAGGATCGATTTGACCCAATTCGGATTGTGTAGGTCTAAGCCGCCTTAGGAATGTTATTTCCGGTTCTTCCTTGAAAAGTGCAGGTTTGCAGCTGCAGAATAGTTTCTCTGAGGTGTTGAGCTGCTGATGAATCTCTAGGCCTACCTTTAGGCCTATGGCAGAATAGTCGGTTTCCAATGATTCATTCTCCTTCTTCTTCAACACCTAATTTTTGGGGTAGCGATCTGGGCGAGAGCTCACCAGCCATGTTTGTTCGGAGAAGTCTTTTTGCTTCTTCTGTGTCTTTTGTCTGCCCAAAGACCCACATAAGCTTCACTAGGGCAGTTTCTGGGAACATGTCATCTGTCGGAACAACGCCCATTGATAGAAGATCGCGTCCGGTGTCGTAAACGTTCATGTTCACGCGCCCCCAGATGCACTGTGATGCCAATGCAACCAAGACATTGTGATTAATGGCGTTTCGTATGGCGTCAAAGCATGTGTTACTGACGTGACCGAGTCCGGTCCCTTCAAGGAGTATGCCTTTTACGTCTCTTTCTGCATACCAGTCGATCACTGAAGGATCTAAACCTGGGTAGAATTTCACTAGTGCTACTTTATTGCTGAATTCTGGCTTTAGCACGAGTTTTCTTGTTGAATCTCGTTCTTTGTATTCGCTTGTCAGCATTACTAATTCTTGTTCGGTTGCTCTTGCAATGGGGGAGGCGTTGACGGGTCTGAACGTGTCTCTCCTGCTTGTGTGGCACTTGCGGACTTTCGTCCCTCTGTTAAAGATGATAGATGCATCTGCCACTGTTTCATGCATTGCTACGACTATTTCGGCGAAAGGTCCTTGGGCTGCTGCTTTTGCAGCGCTGATTAAGTTTGTTGCAGCGTCGGAGCTGGGACGGTCTGAACTTCGTTGCGCTCCTACGAGTATTACCGGGACCGGGAGATTTTGCAGGGCAAAACTGAGGGCTGCTGCAGTGTAAGCCATCGTGTCTGTGCCATGAGCTATTATGATGCCGTTTGCTCCTTGTTCGATGTATCTTGCCGCAGTTGAAGCTATTTCTGTCCAATGCTTCTGCATTATGTTC
>CAYSOZ010000029.1:0-10786 GCA_964432815.1 uncultured Candidatus Bathyarchaeia archaeon | reverse complement strand
GATATGAGATAACTCATCTTCGCCTTTTTCGTTAATGGCTGAAATCGGAGCTTTCAGCTGACCAGAGTTTACTGTATAGACCTGTCCATTGAAAGCTTGATTGGCATAATTGACCATTGTGGTATAAGTTTCAGTTCCAGCTGGATGATCGACAACAATCATGTATGCTGAGTCCAAGTAGAATAATTCGTTCCATTGTTGGAAGAGAACGAGGTCGTAATACCCATCATCTACATCTCTTTCTGCTAATTGATTGTTGTCTAATTTTACAAAGTCCCACGGGTTTCCTCCGCCAAATACGATGTCGCCCTTTTCATTGATGTAGTCGATGTAGCCCAACCAGCCAGCATTTGCGACGTCGGTGACGTAAACGTAGTCTGTTCCGTTCCAGATAAATAGCGACGGACAAGAGGCGTACCCGCTGATAAGGGTATACGAGGCCACTATGATTAAGCGACTTTGCAGGTTTACCGTCGTTGTTGTGCTTGTGTCACCATTACTCCAGTAGTCAAACCGGAAAACTGCAGTCTCGGTAGTGAAGGGGTTTGGCACTGATAGAGTGTATTGTCCAACTGGTAAGAGGGCCGAGTATGCAGTTTTGTGAGTCTCACCATTTAAAGTGAAGGGCAGCGCTGTGGAGCCACCGCCAGATCTGTTTACCATCAGTGTGTGATAGCCCGTCGGGACGATTACAAACGATCCAGTGAGGCTGTTCACTTTGAAGGTGTGCTTTCCTTCGGTTGTTACGTTAAACGTGAAATCTACTTTGGATGTTTCTCCGGCCCCTAGTTCTATCTTTCTGTTTTCAACCAGTGCATCGTCCACGTATAATCTCACTGAAAGGGTATCTGTGTCGCTTCCTTGGTTGGTCGCAACTACCGTAACATTGATGGGTTGGTCAACCCAGCCTTCATATGGATTCACAAGCATGTTCGATAAACGAATGCTGCTTGCCGAAGGTGGAGCTTCTTTGACACGAAAAGAGCCAGTTAACCCGCCTAGTTCAACTGTGTAATTTCCAACCGTTTCAGCCAAGTATGAGAATTCGACTACGGTGGAATTGTTGTTGCCTGGAAGGATAATACTCTGATTCGCCACCAAGACATTGTTGATCGTGAGGTTTGCTATGTATTCTCCTTCGAGGTCGCCTATGTTTGTTACGTTGATTGAGAATGAGGTGGGCTCGCCTTCTTCCGCTTCGAAGGGATTGATGGTGAGATCGGTTACCGTGAATTCCGCTGGTTTAAGTGCAGTAGCAATCAGGCCTTCATTCTGAAGGTAAATGTAAGTGCCAGCTGCCACAGCGACGATTATGATGTCGATTACCAGAATTGCCTTAAGTTTACCTACTGCTGAGTGGGACAACATTAATCGTCGAATTAGAAGTAAGTCATCCACCGATATTTAATTGTAACCATCTATCTTGATTGAGCAATCCTCCCTCATTTCGAGCAGATATTCCGCAAATAGAGAATTTCGCAAACAGTTATCTGATGAATCTGCTATGCTAAAAACTTGCGACACCCTTCTTCTCCGAGAAGTCGTACCACTTCCATAGTTCATCCACAACTTTGGAAGAATAGCCGTTTTTACCAAGTAGACACTCGAAGGTAAGTATTGGTTTTTGCCGCAGATTAACCATGATTGATTCTGGATTCGAAATGAAAATAAGCGTTCAGAATCCAGCATTCATGTTTTGTTATTAGAGAACTTAAATTCAAATCACAGAATGAAAGTCACTTGCATCTCGATGCTTCTTCTCATCTGACTGTTCATGGAAGGTCCGAAAGAAATTCGACCGGGCAAGTCAATGTTTCACACTGGAAAACAGGGGTGGAATACGAAATTAGTCGTCTCCTCGTGTCGGCGCAAAGAAAATGCTTATAGGGTATTGTTACGGGTTAGAACCTCAGAAGCAAATTGTAACGGGCGGGTAGATCAGCCTGGTACGATCGCCACGTTGGCATCGTGGAGGCCGCGGGTTCGAATCCCGCCCCGTCCACCATCCATATCAAATTTCTTATCTATGCTTCCTTTGCTGGCATCTGACCGCCTATGGCACGGTTGATCGCTTCAACATACCTGTTAGTAAGATTGATAATATCTAGGTCTGCGTGTTCAGGGTCGCCATATAGGAGCCCGTTTGAGCTACGTCTGAAGATTACGGACATTTCCTTCCCGTCTTTCAATTTGATTTTTAATTGCGTAAGATTAGTAAGGAAATGCGTTTCGACATAAGCATTTGATATGTTTTCAAGTGGTGTTTCGCCTATTATGTTGTCTCTTTCCAGAATCAGCAGACGTTTGTTCGTGAGGGCTAGAGTGTTCCCCCACCCGGTTCTGCCTTCGTCAATAATAAGCTGTTCGCCGAGTTTCAGCCTCACCTGTCTGCCCCCTCACCCTGTATTATGTTCAAAGATATTATTATAAATTGACTCCCAGGTTCGCAAATATTGATTGAAAAATTATTAGTATGAGTCAATCTATAGCATATTTCCATAACATCTGGTGCCTGAGGATGGGCGGTCGGGACGATTCTTTGAGATCCGTTATGCATGAGAAGAAAGAAGTACTAAACATGCTAAGAGAAATATGGTTGGGGGGAGATTCATCTTTGCGTCGCATATATTCTTCCTGGGAGCAGCTGGAAGAAAATCTAGAAATCACATCGGCAACACCCTCAAC
This sequence comes from uncultured Candidatus Bathyarchaeia archaeon, assembly GCA_964432815.1. Taxonomy (GTDB): domain Archaea; phylum Thermoproteota; class Bathyarchaeia; order Bathyarchaeales; family Bathycorpusculaceae; genus A05DMB-2. The sequence goes on along the minus strand of CAYSOZ010000029.1, from coordinate 8,101 downwards.
TGGAGAAAAGCAGGCGCGTCAGTCTTGTCCTAATTGTGGCGCAAAGCAAAAGGTAACGAAGCCGATAGAAGAAATACTTCCATACCAAATCTGCAGATCCTGCAAACACCCGTTCTATGTGAGAAGAGACATGACTGTTAGAAAATTATCCAGAGAGGAAATCAGGGAAATTCCCAGCGCCTGGTTCAAAGTCATTGAAGACTTGGACAGAAAAAAGGTTGCAGTTGTTTTCAAAATAGAATAATGCAACACATCAATGCTTCATTCATTAGGAAGCGGGATTCGCTGCGCTCTCATCGTACGGGCTGCAAATAAAAAAAAGTGGAGATGGCTAGTAGTTTTCCATCCAGACTTCGAAGTAACTTTGGGCATGGCTACAGACAGGACACGGCGACGGTGCCTCGTCACCTTCGACAACGAAACCACAGTTCCTGCATTTCCATTTTATCGGCATGCCTTTCTTGAAAACTTTCCCCTCGCTGACATTGGCCAATAGTTTCAGGTATCGTCTTTCATGGTAAGTTTCCACTTTGGCCACATTTCTGAAAGTGAGCGCTACATTGCTGAAACCTTCTGCGTCAGCTACTTCCGCGAATCCGGGGTACAGCGTGCCCCATTCGAGTTTTTCGCCGTCTGCCCCTGCTTTCAAGTTTACCGCGGTCGAAGCAATGATGCCGGCTGGGTAAGTTGCGGTTATTTCAGCATCTCCTCCACGAAGGTGCCTGAAGAATAATTCGGCATGCTCCTTCTCGTTGTCAGCCGTTTCCTGGAATATTGCCGCTATCTGCTCGTAGCCTTCCTTCTTCGCTTGGCTAGAGAAGAAAGTGTACCTGTTTCTGGCTTGAGATTCTCCTGCAAAAGCTGCCAAGAGGTTTTTTTCTGTTTTACTACCTTTCAAATCCATGAGTTTGTCTCCTTCCGTCTGAGTATTCGAAGCGAATAATAAAAGGATTACTTTGGGCCCATCCTTCTAACTGATTAAGGGATTCGTTTCCTCAGGTAATCACTGAAACAAATTATTAGGTAAAAGATGATTATCTCCGCATTAGCTTCGAACCGAAGGTTCCAGCCCTCCAACTGTAATGTTCATTTTTCTTATAACCGAACGCAATGTTCAAAAGAAACCTTGAGCAAGAAATGGTTAAAATGATACCTTTATTGGATGTAAACTGGCAAGGTCTTCCGCCATCATCGTCGCTAAGTTATCGTGACAGTGACATTGTTTCGTTCCTTGAAAAGGAAGACTTGACCGCGTTCACATTCGATGGACTAAAGCGCCGATTGGGTTTGCATTCTGAGACCCTTTCGCGTGTACTGAGCAGAGTAGAACAAGAGGGTATCATTAGAAAAAACCCCGACGGGTATACGGTAAACCCGAAAATAAACAAACTGAAATTCCGTCCTCCGTGTAATGAGGAACCATGTACTCCGTTGCTTCAGACATTTTTGCCTTCAACAATGATGACGCGACAGCTTGTCACTCAGCTTAAGGGAAAATGGTTCGGATTCCTTCGCTGGCTCGGCATATCAGAAAACACGGAAGGCGTCACTCTAAAGTGGATAACAGAAGACGGCAGCCTCCAGATAAACGCGAATATCCAAGGATCCGCACTCAACATAGAGGCAAAATTCCTAACAAACAACAACCTTGACTTAGCTTTGAAAACCGCATACCAGCTGATGGCATACATAAGCAGACTACACCCGATGACAGAAGTTGCCAGGAATGTCGCACACTATGGCAACCCTAACCCGTATGCTCATCTTTATTTCACTTTAACATGACCTTTGTGACTGACTTTTAGCATTCCTTAGTCAACAAATACGATTGTGCCATATTCATTTTTAGGTGAAAAACAAAATGGCAGAACTAGTTAATCCAATACAGGTGTTGAAGTCCCTTTCTGAAGCCACAAGCAACCTAGTGAAACAAACCTCACAATCAGTTGTCAGCATAAATTCAAGGATGTCCAGAGGAACAGGCATAGTGCTAACCCCAGAAGGACACATAGTTACCTGCAATCACGTTCTCCAAGGATGCAGCACAGTAAAAATTGGCCAAGGAGAGAAAACCTACAACGCCAAAATAGTGGCCACAGACCCATACAACGACATTGCACTACTTAAGGCAGAACAAGGAAAATTCAAGCCAGCAGAACTAGGCGACTCTGACAAACTCGACGTTGGCCAATTCGTCATAGCAATCGCCAATCCGTTCAACAAGCAACAGCCAACAGCAACAACAGGTACAATCACAGGCGTAAACAGCACCCTCAGAGGCTGGCGGGGAACACATATGGAAAACATAATCGCTACAGATGCGAAGCTCAACCCAGGGTTCTCAGGCGGACCGCTAACAGACGTAGACGGCAAGATAATCGGCATAAACACAGCGTATGTCTTTCAACGGGGCATTGCGATCCCAATAAACAAGGTAAAAACCATAGCTGACAGACTCATGACTGGACGAGTAGTCAAGAAAGCTTACTTGGGCGTGATTGCCAACACAGTCGCTATCCCACAAGAACTCGCAGAACAAACGGAGCTAGGACAAGAAACAGGAGTCATGATTTTCTCAGTCGAGCCAGGCTCACCTGCAAGAAAAGCAGGTCTGATGATGGGAGACGTAATTACAAAGTTCAATGGGAAACCTGTCGCCGACTTCTTTGACTTGCCAAGGCGGTTAGCTGAAGACGTGGTTGGAAAGGAAACAAAACTGACGATACTGCGCGGAGAGCGACTACTCGAACTTACCATAACACCAGCGGCAGCTGAAGATGAAAACGATGATTAAACAATCCCCGATAAATCTTGAACCGCCGCAACCGCTAAGACCGTATCCGAACCGCCCCTTCCCGTTTCCGAACCCCCACATCCGCAGTATTCGCAAAGGAAAAGACTTGACACTCTCTTTCCATTTTTTTATCGATAAGAACTGGAATTAACCAAGCAATGAATAGACCTATCCAGAGACTTTGAAACACACTAATGTATCTTATCTCAGACGGTTCTTGCAGCCCCACAGCGCGCGCTTCCTTACTGATTACATGTACTTCTGGCAGAAATGCTTGTTTTTCTTCCACTTGAAAAGTACCACTGCCCATCGCTGTGTGAACTACATCGCTGACTTGCTTCATTCCGTCATACTGCTGTGGATAATTCACAATGTCTAGACCGGAAGAGAGTTTTTTCCTAAACGATTCAAGGGTGACGCTGTAGAAACTATTGAGTAGGAATTCGTCTTCGCGTATGTCTTTTCCATTGATTATGGCCTCCCTGGAAAGGACATAAGTCTTATCGAATAATTCCTTGTCAACTCTATTCGGTAGGGGAAAACTTCCTACATCGTCAACCAGAGTATCCATGATGAATATATTATGCTAGGAATTTCTTAAAGTAATATCTAAGACATTGATTTTCGGTAGATTGCTAACCCAACTGATTTGGATCTGAAAATTTCAGAAAAACATCTATATAGGCACACTCTATAAAAGAGGGAAAATATATGTTTCAATGGAAAAGCTTGGGTTAGAATGACTGAAGAACCTAGCAATAAAGAGCCTGCTCCAGAAAAACTTCTGGTTGACGAACCATCGAATTTTCCGTTTCACGCTGCGTACCTCGTCTATTCGGAAGCATTCGATAATGCAACCGACAGCGGAGCCAAAACGGAACTGAACCAAAATATCGAAGGATTGAGCCAGGGTAAGATAGACCTGGAAACATTCTATAGGAATATATCTCCTTACCGAAAACAGAGTTCAAGTCCATATCAAGAGAGGTTTTCCCTGCAGACGCAGAGAAAGCGAGATTGGCGCATGAAATCACAGAAGCAAGACAGGATGAGAAGACACAAGAAATAGGCACCTGCATCAAGCCACAAAAGCAGATATAGTCAAGTAATTCTTTTAAGAGATTGAAGATTACCAAGACCACCGACTTTCAATTTAGCTAGCGAAAAGGCCGTTCCAATTCTGCGCAATCAGTCACAGGTTTAGATTCTCGAAGCGCGATCCCAGAATGTCAGGACATGCGTGGAAACTGAAAAGCTGTCACGTTTTGTTTGATGCTTTCTCTACTGCATTGCTTACACTAAGCACTTCAGTTTGTGCTTTTCTAATTAAATCGCTAATAGTCTCTTTGGTAGGAACTGCGGCACCCAACGACAACGCAACTGCTTTCTGATGTGCAACTTGAAGAAGGGTTACAATATTTTCCGACGTTGGATATTCGATAGCTAAAGACAAAGAGAATGCTTCTGCATTGCTTTGCTCAAGGCTTCTGCGTGTTCCCTCAATATCTAGCTTAAGCTTGTCCCCTAAAATAATCATGCCCTCATCCAACACCGCCTGCATTGATAAGCCAGCCTCCACTGCTTTTACCCCCAGTTTCGACAGGACACCGGCAAGCCTTTCGTTAATCGCTTCACCTTTTCGCACAACCAACGTGTCTTTGCTCACCCACACGCTTCCAGATTCGAGTCTTGTTGGCAAGCCAACAGCGTTCAGCTGGCTGATTATAGGACCAGGCGGTTGTCCAGTGTTTCCTGCTGGAATCACAACATCCATAGCGGCTATGTCACCTGACTTCGCCGTGGTCTTAACTTTGCCTCTTTCCAAAAGAAGGGCTAACTTGAACGGGTTGAGGTTAGTAAATAGCAGAACATTTGACCCTTCCAGGTGCGTCTCAAGTTTCTGCAATTCCGCTTTTCCAAGCTCATCTATTGCGAGTTTCATCAGTGTGTTCTTTAAAACTCGCATGTAAACCTTGCCAGTCAGGTTCTTCTTCAATGCTTGAAGTTGAGTTGCGCGAACTTTTTGCAGGCTGGCGACGCCTATGAACTTGTACTCTTGCAGCAAATCCTTTATCGCTTCAACCTCGGCAGATTTTTCTTCCAATACTTGTTGAGACGGCATCAAACTCACTTCGCATTACGGTTTAATCTTCACGGGTGAACCCATGGAGGTTTTGATAAATGCAAACTTTACGTTTTTGAGACCACGTTTTAGTTTTCCTTCCACAAGTCTCAATACAGCCTGAATATTATCAACCAGTTCCTCCTCACTCATTTTTTCTGATCCTACCGAGACCTGAATGATCGGCTGATTGCGCATGCGAACAACTACCGTGTTACGATTTCTCGCTATAGCAGCCGCGATATCCGCGTTAGGAGGAACAGGCACAGGCATCTTGCCTCTTGGACCTAAAACAGGACCCAAAATTCTGCCTACAAGGGGCATCAACGGGGCTTCAGAAATAAACACGTCATAGCTACTTCCCAGTTTTCGCAGGTCCTTCTTCTTGCCAGCCAACCCTTCAAGTTCAGAGCGTTCTAGAACATTATCGGCATGTGCATTTCTTGCCTTGAGCGCTAACTCGCCAGAACCAATGACGCAGACGCTGTTTGGTTTTCCTGTTGCATGAGGCAGCTCAAGAACGGCTTGAATTTTGCCCTCAGGAGCCTTCATATCTATTTCTTTAATGTCCAAGATCAGATCTACTGTCTGGTTAAATTTCTTCTCTCCAGACTTAGCCTTTGCCTCTTTAATCGCATCCAGTATTGTCTTGTTGTCTAAGGGCATCTTTAAGCCTCGTGCAATGAGGAGTTGGAACCCGGTTATAAAAATATTCGCCTAATTATTCATCTTATTCAAACAGATTCTCGTATTTGCCTGCGTCAATTTCTTTTTGAACTTCCCGGGGATCCTTACCTTCAATTGTCACCCCGATGCTGACACAAGTTCCAAGCATCTCTTTGGCGGCGCCCTTCAAAGTCTGGGCAAGAAGCTCAGGGCGCTTTATCTTTGCTATACGCACGATTTGTTCCATGGACAAGTCACCTACTTTGGCTGTGTTGGGTGTTCCTGAACCTTTCTCTATCTTCAATTCGCTCACTATAAGAGCTGAAGCGGTTGGAGTCCCAATGCTAACTTCAAAGGTTTTGTCTTCAGTGTCAACGGAGATTTTTACCGGAACCTTCATTCCCGCGTAATCTTTCGTAAGCTCGTTAATCTTGTTCACAACAGCCATGATATTGATGCCCAATGGGCCAAGTGCAGGACCCATTGGAGGTCCAGCGTTTGCTTGTCCACCGCTAATGAGCAATTCCACAACTTTCTTGTCAACCATCTTATGTTTCACCACTTCTTGTTTTTGCTTTTTCGACCAACTTGACGTAGTCTGAATGAACTGTGATGGGGAGAGTAAACGTTGCCTCGAGCAATTCAAGCGTGACTTCGCCCTTTGATTTGTCAATTCTGGTTATTTTGGCACGCATGCCTTTAAACGGTCCGCCAGTGATTTCAACAACATCATCCTCGTTCAGGTCTTCAAGGACTGGTTTCCTTACTATGTACCGCTCAATTTCGGCGAAGCTTACCAGACCTGGAATCCGGGAGCGCACATGCCTTACTCCGGCTATGGCTTCTTCCACAAGATGTGGTCCGTCAGCCTCTATGAAGACGTAACCTTTCAAGACGTCCGGAACGAGAATTGCTTTTATCGGAACATGAGTCATTTCGACTTTTGCAGCTATAAGCCGAGCTACGTTGCGTTCCTGGCCAGTTGTGGTTTTAACTGCGAAAATCTTTGGCGTAAATTGCTCCTCTTTTTTCTCCATCTGATTTCCTCTCTAACCTGCTGCTGTCGCGCCGCCTAAGGCAAAGGACAAAATTCTAACCACGAATCCGACCAATCCGATTATACCCATGCCAAGTATACTTATCTTTATTGACAGCCATAGCTCGCTTCGTCCCGGCTTCACCGCTAGTTTTAGGGTTCTTGATGCTTGGGATAACCATGATCTGATGCCCATTTTTGACCGCACACTCAAGATTTCACTCGGTAATAATAAGCCTTACTGTGACTTTCAGAGTTTAAAGGTTGCTTGTGGACTTCTCTTGAACTCATAGCCTTCTGGACGGCAACCCAGTGTCTTGCAGTGAGGCAAGGAGTTTTGACTTGTTCTCGCTCCGTATACCTTTCCAATCAAGAACCGCACATGTCACTTTTTCCAGTGATTTCTTCACACATTGAATCAGAATCTCGGAATCCACATAGGAAAGGGCGTATTTTGGTATCATGTGGCCGAAAATCACTTCACCATCAAGCGCCATCTGGGTAAAACGCCGGTTGTAGTGCGTTCCGCCTATGCCCAAGGCTGCGGTATTCTGTGTTGAACCATGTTTGGCAATCGCTTCAATTGCGGCGTGGGCGACGGCTTCTGCTGCGTTCATATCGCACCATTGCTCAGGGGAGCTACCAAGTTCCACAAACATTGCGGGAACGTTCAGTGAAGGACCGTGATGGGTGCACTCATAAGACACCTCGTATTCAAGGCACATATCTACCTGGTAACGCAGCAGAGCTTTCAGCGCATCTCGCATTGCAGTGGCTGGAGAGATAGAAACATTTCGTGGCAGTCCGCCCAGTTCTGCAGGTCCAAGATTGCCGGGCGTGTGCACTGATAACGTGGGTGTGCCGCTTTGACTGCTATGTCGTGACATGAAGACAATCAGACTCAAGTCGGAAAATTTTTCAGGAAGGTTTTGTGCTTTAGTGGTTTCTTCTTGCAGAGTGATTAGCTTCACTTCTTTTCCATTGATTTCGGCAGTATACGCAGGGGTTTGATCAAAAATCTGACTTGTTCTTTCGAATGGATAGTGGTCAAGAACCTGTTTCTTAATGTTTGAGCTTGCTGGGTCTTTGGCTGATGAGACAAGCAGAATCATGGCTGTGCCCTTCCAAGAGGATGAGTACCATTATGCTAAAAGCGTTTTCCATCACGTCTATAGTTAATAAACTGGATCACCAATCTTATTTTAGGTCTGACAAGATGCATTTAGTGAATTTTAGAGACTTGTCCGGAAGACAACTAACCGAGCTGGTTGACAAAGGGATAGAAGTCAAACATAACCCTGAAAAGTATTCACAAGCATTGAGAGGAATGTCTCTCGCTCTGGTTTTCCAGAAGACTAGCACGAGAACGCGTGTAGCTTTTGAAGTTGCCATGACACAGCTTGGTGGACATGCATTGTTTATCGACTGGAGAACCACCAATTTCACGCTGGCAGACATAACCGATGAAACCCAGTATTTGTCA
>CAYSOZ010000028.1:3964-10822 GCA_964432815.1 uncultured Candidatus Bathyarchaeia archaeon | reverse complement strand
CATGTCCACTTTGCGGCAGAACTTTTGGCACTAAATCTGAGATGGAGAGGCACAAGCGAACAACACATGAAGCATTTGAAGGTCACAGCTACTAGCGATGAAACATGAATTCATCATGAGATCGAAAAAACCGGGCAAAGCCATTCTTGGAGTCGCATGGGGTATTATTCTAAGTAGCAGCGGCAATTGAAAAGGTTCGTGACCCTGAGGAATGTAACGGAAATTTAAAATGCAAATTGAAGTATAGAACTGTCTTTAGGGTTGAAAAGGCATTGGCTGTTGCAGTAGAAGCCAAAGCTTTGGTGAAGACCTACGGGAACATCAAAGCTTTAGACAACTTGAGTTTCAATGTTAATCAAGGCCAAATATATGGTCTGATCGGACCGAATGGCGCTGGAAAGACTACCGCTCTGAGAATATTCTCCACCCTCATACTGCCAACCTCAGGCTCGGTCGTCATATTCGGTCACGATGTTGTTCACGAAGCCGCCGAAGTTCGCAAGCTCATTAGCTACCTTCCTGGAGAAGCGGGAGCCTACAAGAACCTATCCGGATATGAATACTTGCAGTTCATGGGGTACTTCAGCAGTAAGAGCAAGGAAGACCTGGACAAGCTCGTCGAAGACGCATCCAAGATCTCAGGGCTCGGCGAACGCTTGAAAGATCGTGTGAAAACGTACAGTACAGGAATGAAACGACGTCTCCTGCTCGCGCGTACACTGATGAACAAGCCCAAACTTGCTGTTTTGGATGAACCAACGAGCGGTCTGGACGTCCTTCATGCCTATCACGTCAGGGGAATAATCAAACAGTACGCGAAAGAATACGGAGTCACAGTGCTCCTTAGCAGCCACAACATGTTAGAAGTCGAGCACATCTGTGACACGGTTGGGTTGATAAACAAAGGCCGCATTGTGGCTGAAGGCACGCCGGCAGAACTGAAAAGGGAGCATAATGCAGCCAATCTTGAAGACGTATTCGCGGAGGTCGCAGGACTTGTTTAAGGGATTAGGCAGAATAGTCATCAAAGAAGTCAAGGAGATGACGCGAGATCCGAGAATACTGTTGGGTATGATCTTAGCACCGTTGATCATATTCCCGCTGATGGGAATCATGTTCAGCACATCATCAGAGGCAGTTCAAGAAAGTCTCAGAACAATGTCAATAGGCATAGCAGATTTTGACAACGGTGCCGTCGCCCAGAACCTGACGAACTTTCTTCAATACTATGGGAACGTCACTCTGCAAGACATGACGGCGCCCAATATCAACGAGATCGTTGTCTTGGCGCAAAAGTCCAACGTCTCCGCAGTGATTATTATTCCTGAAGGCTTCAGCCAAAGCATAGCTGAAAATCGAAGTGGAACGTTACAGGTCTATGGGGTTTTCCGAGGAGGAGGAATAGCTGGTTCCGTAGGATTCTCCATGGTTGAAGGATTAATAGACACGTTCAGGCAAAGCCTGACCGTGCAGACCATTCAGCAAGAATTCCCCCAAAACCCAGACTTTGTACTAAATCCCTTCAAAGTTGCACAAGGGTCGATCGTTCAAAGCAAACCGGTTACTGTTCCTCCTGCAACGCTGTTTTCGATCGTGCAATCTCAATTGATAGGCTTCCCATTGGCAATCTTTATGCTTATCATCTTGGCCATGCAGCTTGCTGCAACATCGGTAGCTGCTGAGAAAGAGGAGAAAACTCTGGAGACTTTGATGAGTTTGCCTTTGAACCGATTCACCTTGTTGATTGGAAAACTAGCTGGTTCGACCGTTATCGCCGCCATAGGCGCTGTTGCCACGATAGCAGGAGTGATCTACTACATAGGATCATTCACCTTCACAGGGACCGCGCAGCCTTCTTTGGACCTGGGTGCAATAGGCTTGACTCCATCTCCTCTTGGATACTTAATCCTCGGGATTTCGGTCTTTGTGTCGCTACTCTGTGCTTTGGCGGTTGCGATTGTCGTCTCTGTCTTCGCCGAAGATGTGCGCGGAGCCCAGTCTCTGTTGGGTTTTGTTTATACGCCGCTGGTTCTTCCAATCTTTGTCCTCATGTTTGCTGACATCAATACACTGCCCTTTGCGTTGAGGATCTTAATGCTAGCGTTGCCATTCACTCATCCCGTCTTGGCGTCACAAGCCATGATGCTTGGAGACTATGTCACTCCTATTCTTGGCATAATGTACGTGATCGTGTTCACTTTAGTTATGATGTACATTGCCTCAAGAATTTTCGCTACTGAAAAAATACTGACTATGAGATTCAGTCTGAGAAAGAAGAAAATCGCGCCAGGATGACCTGAAGCACGACTAAGCAATCTTTTCGGTATAACTCGTTAATGTATTCCATATGTATTATCACGCGTACTGAAGTTTCGTATCGGGCTTTGTCGCCTAGACCTAATGCCATAATGCCTACAGCTGGCGTGCGCTAAATAATCCGGGTGCCAAAGAACTGTGTCGGTCTATAATATAGCTTCGATGTTCTCCAGAATTGTATCTGAAGGTATGGCGAATCCTATTCCTTGGGACTCTTGAGCTATCGCAGTGACTATTCCAACTACTTTTCCTTCATAATTCAGAAGAGGTCCCCCTGAGTTTCCCGGATTCAGCGGTGCTGTCGTTTGAATTACGTTTCCAATAGAATATTCCTCGGTCACTATTGTTCGATTGAGTGCACTGACTATTCCGACACTCATTGATCCTTCAAGTCCGTAAGGAGTCCCTACTACAATTACTGAGTCACCGACCTTCAAAGTTGAAGAGCTAACGATTTCAAGAGGGTCAAACTCGTCTCCGGAGGCGCTTGTGGAAAGCAATGCAAGATCGGCGTTCGGATTGGAGCCCAAAATTGAAGCTGAGTATTCTTTCTCGTTTACAAAGGTTAAGGTGATGTTGGTTGTGCCAGCAACCACGTGAAAGTTGGTGAGGATTAGCATCTGTCCTCCCTGGCTGTAGATAAACCCTGAACCTTGAACCTGAGTATAGAAGACTCTCCCAAAGAAGTCGCGTTGTTGTATCAGCCCTTCAACCACTACAACCGACTGTCTGACGCGATCGAATAGCGCTGGAAGGGACATATTCCCTGAGGTAGATGGTAGACTATCGATTCGCTGGCTTAGACTCGAGAGCTGACTTTCCAGATCACGAATTTCACCTGAAAGGGGCAGATAACTCAGAAAATAGCCCGCTGCCGCTCCTGAAAATAGGCTAACCAAAACAATGACTGCCATCAAAACCGTTGGCATCTGGGTTTTTTTTGGTTCTCGTGGAAATTCCAATATCCGTCTCAACTCTCGCTTCTAAGCGAGAGCTTCTTGACAGTTAAATATTTTTCTCGCTCTTTACTCCACAGACTGATTCAGCTAATCGCTGCAGTCAGATGAGAGGTTCACAATAGAATTCTTTGGTCAGATGAGAATGCTTCTGATTCCAATTGATCCTCGTATTTTGAACTTGCTTTCTGTTTGGTGATTGCTTTTGTATTTGCGTTCTGCAACCTTCTGAAAATGTTTATTAAGACTCAATATTCTGGATAAAGTCTGCCGATAACCGTTGCAGAAGGAAGAATAGAAGCCCGCAAGATCGGCAGCGTCAATAGCCTCCTAATAGAAATCAAGCCTTCAACTGCCCAACACAACTGAAAACCAACAGTGTGGCTTGGCGCTTGACGCAAAAACAAGGGAACGGCGCCGAGGTGGGGCGCTTAAAAAATACCAATAAAATATAGGAGAGAAAAGAACCTTGAGAAAAAACCTCGTGTTGTTAGCTGCTCTACTCTTGATATCCGTAGCTGTTATGCCAGTCTTCGCAGCAAACGTGTTAACGGGAAACGGAACACCAAGCGGGCCTCACTGCAATCTCAACATAATCGGAGTTCCGAATGCCAAAAACAGCAATTTTGACGGTGGAAATGGCGCAAGGATTTTTGTTTCAAGAACAGGCAGTACCCAATTCTACGTCCATGGTGGATCAGCATATCAGATTCTTGATCATGATGGAACAGATGGCAAAGTCGGTTCAAACTTGGCTGAGCCCGGAATAATCTTCCCATATGACGCAACAGTAGTTGACCACACATGGCGTGTCGAAATCTATGTGCGCCTGTTGGGTCCGAAGGGCAGTGAAGTAGACTGGACCTCATACTATTATGACACAGTTGGTGAAACGTACGTTTTGTGGAGCTCATTCACTTTAACCAAAGATACAAAATTCCAGTTGAAGACAGGCGACTTGCTTGCCAATGGATATCAAGATATGCTATGGCAACTTGACCCAGTGACGAAGTTCAGAATCTGCCAAATGCGCATTTTCCTGCTGGATGCATAAGAAAATGCACGCAGGAGTGCCTATTTCCCTTTTTCTTCTTCCTATAGATTTCACTGAAAGCCCATGTCATCTATTGCATAACGTTTATGAGTCTGGAATAACCAGTTTTCTCCCGAGTTTTAGGTTTTGAAAATGACATCAAAAAAAGTTGTAACGTTGTTGATACTGAATCTAGCTCTTGCAGTTTGCGCTATTGATGCAGCTGTGGCTCAGACAGAATACTCTATTGATATTTCACAGTCCACATGGAATCATTCAACTATCAAAGTTCTACTCATTCCCCCAAATAATGTATCTTGGTGGGATCCTGCAACGATGGACTCGACGTTTCAGGCGGTTGACATGTGGAACGATGCGCTTGCAACTTTCGCCTTAACGTTTCAAGATTTCGAATACATCTCTCACATCAGTTTTGAAGCGACCGAATCAACAGGTATGACGACCCCAGACTATGATGTCTATGTCACTTGGACGGAGAATCCTCTCGGTACCAGCCTTGAGAAAGTTGGACTCACTGAACTCTACTCGCTTTCCGGCGTCATAGACAGCTGCAATATCACTCTGGTGGCTAAAGACATGCTTGGGCTTCAATTAACTAGTGTGGTTAGGCAGGGCGTTGCCGTCCACGAGCTCGGCCATGCCTTGGGACTGTTTCACACAAATTCTTCGGAGGACACTATGTATAATCAAATAGGCTTTGATATTTCGGTTCGGCCAATTTCTACCCTTGACGCTTACGGTGTTGCTCAGGTCTTTCATTGGAGGTCAGTTTCTTCACAGTTTAGTCTTTCAAACCAAGGATCCACGCCTAGCTTTGTGAGTCTTCCTCCTGCAATCCCGTATGAATATTTGAATGCGCCCCAGCAAGATCCGTTTAGCAGAGCAATATCTTCTTTTCTGCAATATATTCAGACTCCTAAGGGTCTCGTGACCTTTACTGTCTTCTTAATAATAGTAGTTGGAATCGTTGGAATTTTGACGGCCGTGTACCGCTTCGTTAGACACCGCAAGTGACAAGAGCGAGTTGCATATCAGAGTGGTTTTGCCACACCGTGCGGTGTATGGAACCAGTCCTTCTTGTTGAAGTCTCTCAACGCCAAGATTACAGCCAAAAACCAAGTCGGCGTGAAGATCAGCAAGAGGGGAACCATATGCATAGCCCTTACAGATTTTGTCTCTAAGTAGATGCCTGCCATTGGGTAAACAAGCAACGAAAGCAAGTTCAGCGTGAAAGCTCCAACTGTTCCTAATTCGAACATTGGTAAGGGTATGAAAAACTGTGCTATGAACCCGAAGAGCAAAATTCCGAAAACAACCCAATACAATGGCGACAACAGATAAACAACTTGGTCAAGTAGTCGGATGTCTCCATGTTTGATGACGCGCGCTAGGAATTTCGGAACATATTTTCTTTGCACATCAAGGTGACCGATGGTCCATCTAACACGCTGCTTAATCGCAATCTTAATCGACAAAGGTTTTTCATCGAAAGTGATTGCATCATGTAACCAGCTGAATCTCACTCCATAAAGCGAATAGAGCATTTGCATTTCCAAGTCTTCAGTTAAGCTTTGTGCCGGCCAACCGAACTGTCTCAAAACCGATGTGGTTACACAGAATCCTGTTCCTCCGCAAGCCACAGACAGTCCCAGATTCTCTTTTCCAAGCTGCCATAACCGATTAGTGACCAAATAACTAGAGTAAATTGCTTTGGTTACCCAATTATCATGAGGGTTCTTGGTACCCAAGTATCCCTGAACGCAAGTTTTTCCTTCAACGAGTGCGTCATTCATTCTCTGCAGAAAGTTTGCGTGTGCGATGTTGTCGGCGTCAAATATGCATACCGCATCATAACTTTGAGCCATTTCGTTAAACAACTTGTCAAGGAAAAACCGTATTACACCTCCTTTCCCTTTTGAGCCAGAATTCCGAACATAAACCTCTGCTCCATAATGTTTCGCTGTTCCTGCTGTATCGTCTTCGCAATGATCAGCCACAACATAAACATCGAACAGAGATGAAGGATAATCTTGATTCTTGAGGCTGTTGACCAAATCACCCACCACGTTTGCCTCATTGTGTGCCGGAATTAAACAAGCAAATCGTTTAGATTCTTCATGTTTTGGAATGGGCTTCTGTCGTTTCAATCCAGCAAATGCTAGAACGATGGTGTATCCGAAATTAAACAATATGAAAACCCATAGAAAGATCGACAGGTAATAGAACACATTTTCAAACATACATCCTTATCACCTTCCAGAACACCAAATTTGCATCATACTGTCTGATTTCGGAGCTACCTAAACAACGGCATCTCTTAAGAATATCCGAGAAACTGATTTCACAAGATTTCCAATTCCGCTTCGCAAGGCAAAACCAAGCAGTAGAACAATGCTCTAATTCAAGAACCAGAGAATAGAACAAACCGGCGCGCGAAGTTGATATGCAAGAAGTTGATGAACGAGTGTGTGCAGAACCTTGGTCATCAACAACTGACTTTCCGAGCCTTCCGCTTTTTCGCCCTCACCTTGT
>CAYSOZ010000028.1:0-3864 GCA_964432815.1 uncultured Candidatus Bathyarchaeia archaeon | reverse complement strand
GAATCCGAAGGATATAGAGATGTATGGAACATCGTCAAAGAGACTGTGAAAAACTTCCTAGGCAAATCCAGGGTCGGTATGATGCTTTTTCTTGATGATCTACCTCTTAGTCTGGGCGCCTACCACCCTGTCGGCACCAACAACATTGTCCTTAACAAGTCTCTGGTCGAGCTAGTAGAGACAACAGTCAAATCCAGACTAGAGGTGAAAGCTTTCATTTACACACTGCTAGTTCATGAATATTTGCATGCGCTGGGATATCTGTCAGAGGATGAGGTTCGGCATCTCGTTCTTAGAATCTCTCGAGCTTGTTTCGGGGAAAGCCATATTGCTACTGGATTAGCTCAGAACGGTCCTTGGGCGCTCTTGAAGGGAGTTCCTATCAATGGTCTGCCAACACCCAAGGGAGCAATGGAAATCGTTAAGGATTTTGAAAGACCAAACCAAGACTACATAGTCTAATTCTTTCTGTAAACTAACATATCTTAAATAGAGAAAACAGGTCTGAATGAATCTCATGAATCCGAACGAAGGACGACTTCAAACCGCAGAGCATATACTAGCCAGAACCATAGAACGCAAATTTCCCGACTCTGAATTTGTCATAGCAAAATTCGATGAGAATATTGGACGAATGGAAATTTCCTACAAAACGGACCTGCGAAAAGTCGACAAAACATTGCTTCAAGCTGAAATCAACGCCGTCATAGGAAGAAATCTTCCAGTCAGCAAGTACATCATTGAGAGAAGAGACGCTGAGAGAGAGTTTGATCTCACAAGATTACCGTCAACCGTTAACCAAATCAGAGTCGTAGAAATCGAGAGTTTTGATAAAACACCTTGTAAAGACCCGCATGTCGAAAACACCAACGAGATCGGCCATTTCGAAATCCTCAAAGTGGAAAAAGCTGGAAAGGACCGTTACAGATTCGTCTTCCGAGTACAATAGGAAGAATCCAGAATCTGAGAGATAATCATAAAAGACTGTTCCTTGTTCTTGAACCAAAATGAACGCTGCAAAAAAAACCGTCGACGTATTGCCAATCTTATCAATGAGTGGCCTGTTTGTCGTAGCTTACCTAATAGCTTTCTTGGTGGCGGGACCCTTTGAGGCTGCCGGAGCAGTCGCGTTTGAAAACCCAGGCGATCCGCTTAACATAGCATATTTCTTCGCTATAATGTTGATCTTCACTGCTGTAATATTGGTAATCATAAAACTTCGAAAGCCAAACGTCATCCGTGCAATTTTTCTAGGTTCTATTACTGTGCTGAGCGTATACGTATTCTATCCTATCCTGTCCCTCGTTCTATCAGGGGGACTGGTAGCCCTCGTTCTGTCAATAAGTGCCTCAGTCGCCCTGCTCGTGTTGCTCATAAAGAAACCCGAGTGGTACATTATAGACGCAATCGCCATGCTCACCGGAGTCGGTGCCATAGCTATGATAGGCATATCATTGAACATCTGGATAGTAATCGCTCTTCTGATTGCTATGGCTGCCTACGACGCTTTCTCGGTCTACAAAACCAAACACATGATAGACCTTGCAGACAGCATTATGGATCAAAAACTCCCTGTCATGTTCGTCGTCCCAAAGAGAAAAGGATACTCTCTCCTCAAGAAAACAAAGAGTTTGAAAGAAAAACTGGAAGAGGGGGAGCCGCGAGAAGCATATTTCTTAGGACTAGGAGACGTCGTATTCCCAGGAATTCTAGCTGTCGCAGCCTTTCACAATCTGACCACTAACGGTTTGCTTGTTGCCCTGTCTGTCCTAGTAGGCACTCTCGTAGGCTTCTTTGCACTTATGGTGTTGGTTGTTAAAGGAAAGCCACAAGCTGGCTTGCCTTTTCTCTGCTCAGGAGCCATACTTGGATACATAATCTCAAATTACGCTTTATTCGGAATAATCCAACTCTAAACATGCGTTATCTTCGATTTCTTCTCGGATTCTTTCTTTTTGATTTGCTCCTTTTCACATTGGTAGACAATTCATTCATTGGCACCCAGCGGCGACAAAATCTTCGCTTTTGCAAAATGATGCTTACCTATGGTCTGCTTCACTCGTCTTCATGCACTATTTCAATCTCGATTATTCCCAACGCTCTTACTGCGGGAAAAACCAGCATCAGAGCCGCGATTACCATTAAAGCAAGAGCGGGCATGCTGATGGGATTATAAGTTGTTGTCCAGTCGATGTCGTATTGTAATCCGTAAGGGTAGAGGCTGCTCCATACGATGTTGTTCACTTGGCTAAGGAAGAAGATGCTGATTGCCTGAAAAGCCAGGCCGAGAACGGGCAAAAAGAAGCCTGTTAGCTTGGAAAAACGGTTGGGTGCTTTGCTGTGGACGAAGTGTGGCACGATTGCGGTAACTGCAATTGCAGTAGCTGCTCCGATGAAAGTCCATAGCATAATGTTGTTGTGCCAGTACTCGTCAGCCCACTGGTAGCTGAAAATCAAACCATAACTGTACAGGTCAACGTTTACAAAACTGTCCAAGCGCAACAGCAAAACCATGGTGATGGTATTCATGACTATTACAGCAAGCAGAACCAGAACAGTTTTGTATCTGAGGAGATTCTTAAAACTCAATTGTGTGCCTCCGTGGACTCAAATACGGCTCCTGATTTGAAGAATAAGACAACGAATAATTAAAGCTCTTTCAACCCTCGACTCTCGATATTACCCAACAGAGTCGTTCTTAGCCGTTACCCAAACCTTACACTATCTTTATCAATCTTGGTGAATTAGAAAAAATGATTCTTATGATAACAATTGTTGGAGCTGGAAAAGTAGGAAGCACTGCTGCTTTTGAAATTCTGAAACACCAAATCGCCGACGTGGTTCTCATCGATGTCAACGCAGAGTTGGCAAAGGGAGAGGCATTAGACATGATGCAAGCTGCGCCGGCCATAGAATTCGACGGAGAGATCACCGGGACAGGCGATTTCAGGAAAATGGAAGGCTCGGAACTTGTGATCATTATTGCCGGACAAGGCAGAAAACCAGGCATGGAAAGACTAGAACTCATAAACAACAATTCAAAAATCATTCGCTCGATAGTCAGGGATGTCGCCAAATATGCACCAAACTGCAAACTGATGATAGTCACCAATCCCGTTGACATAATGACGTTCATTGCGAGAAAAGAGTCTGGTTTCCCTCCGAACCACGTTTTCGGAATGGGCAACATACTCGACACCCTACGCTTCCGATCCTACATAGCTCAAGAGCTCAACGTGTCAAGGGAAGACACGAACGCCCTAGTGATAGGCGAACATGGTGACTCAATGGTCCCACTCGTCGAGTATGCCAGTGTTTCAGGTATACCGATTACAACCCTTTTAGAAAAGGAAAAGATAGACAAAATTGTCAACCTCACCATCAATTCAGGAGCCGACGTAATCAATCTAAAAGGAGCCACAACATACGCACCAGGTGCAGTGATAGCGATGATGGCAGATTCCATCATGAAAAGGAGAAATCGGGTGATGAGCGTCTCAACTTGCCCGCAAGGCGAATACAGCTGCTCAAAAGTCTCAATAGGGGTCCCAGTCGTTCTGGGAATAAACGGCGTAGAAAAGATTATCGAACTCAAACTGTCAAAAGAATCACAGTTGCGATTCGAAAAATCTGTTTCAAAGATAAGAGAAACGATCGCCTCATTGAACTACTGAAAACGAAAGAATAATTCGCCAAAATCTAGTTGCCGCATTTGCGATTGCCAATAAGGAAAGAGGCTAATGTGATGGCTTCACAGAATCGTACGTTTTCAGCATCAAAAACTGTGTTCTAGGGTTTCTTGCGAAAAAACTGCTCCAGATATTTTCTATGATTTTCCCGCGAAGTCACGGGATAGACTTCTCT
>CAYSOZ010000027.1:0-11082 GCA_964432815.1 uncultured Candidatus Bathyarchaeia archaeon | reverse complement strand
TCAAGTAGCCTGCAAACTCGCCCACCAACGCAACTTGTCCAGCTTTCCTCACCAAGAAAGGAGTTTGCTCCACTGCTTTACGAGTTCCGGCAGCTTCAACTACGAAATCGGATCCACGTTTTGTTATCTCCTTGACTCTTCCGGCAACATCTTCTTCGCTTGCGTTTATGCAGTAGTCTGCACCGTGTTTCTCGGCAAGATTCAGCCTGTAATCCTTCAGGTCAACGGCTATGACCTTACAGCCTTTGAGTTTTGCAATCTGCGTCATTAGCAGACCGATTGGACCTTGCCCAAGAATCGTGACCCAATCGCGGACATCGGGCTTAATCTTATCCAGCACGTGAATGGCGAGAGCCACAGGCTCCATGATTCCGGCTTCCTCATCGGTGACCTCATCCGGAATAGGCACTAGATTCCTAGTGCGCAGCAGTATAGATTCTGCAAAAAAACCGTCCTTATTGATCCCGTAGTGCTTACCCTGTGTGCACATGCCGGGTAGCCCTCGCAGGCAGTAGAAACAGGAACCGCAATAGTATAGCGGAACCATGACCACTCTGTCGCCAGTGTCTGTTCGGACTCCGCACGCATCGTGGCCGATTATTCGCCCGCGTTTAATCTTCCATTCACCATTGTAGAAGTGCATGTCGGTTCCACAGATGCTTCCAGCCTTGAATTTCACTAGAACCTTCTTTCCAGAAACCTCGGGCTCAGGAACGTCTTCAACCGAGATTTTTCCTTTGCCGTGGTAAACAGCGGCTTTCAAAAAAAGCAATCCTCTAAGAATCTAGACGAGCACAGTGGACTATTAACCTTGCGCAGTACGTTCACGGCGAAATTCTAACCCACTTTCTGCGTCGTTTTTCGACGCACGAAAGTAGTAGTCGTCAGAAATCACGCAGACTGTGGACTACATCTAATCTCGGCCAAACAGGACAAATATGTCTCTGGAAAAGCGGGCCCGACGGGAATTGAACCCGCGACCTACGGATTAAGAGTCCGCCGCTCTAACCTTACTGAGCTACGGGCCCCGCGATACTTTTGAAAGAGGTTCCTCTGAGAAATATAGAGCTTACGGTCCGAAACTATCCCGCAGTTTGCGCCACAAGCAAATCGGGTTTGTCACTGGCTATGCCGTCAACGCCTTTCTTGACATAGGCAGCTATCTCTTGAGGTGTGTTGACAGTCCAAACAATGACTTTTAAACCGTTTTCATGAGCTTTTTGCACGTTGGCGGTGTGTACGAACCTGTAGAGACCGACGAGGTATTGCGCCTTCAATTCTAAGGCGGCTTTCAACGGATTCTTGTGTTTGGCAAAAATCAAACCCGTTTCTATGTCGCTGTCAAGTTCTCTCACCCTTCGTAAAACGTCCTCGATAAAAGATGCAAGAATCACGTCCTTCTGCAAACCTTTCTCATGCACAAGTTCGAGGACCGGTTTTTCCGAACCTTCCTCCTTTAGCTCGATGATTATCTTCACCTTCTTGTCTAGGAAGTCAAGGGCTTCTCTCAACGTCGGTATCTTCTCGCCTTTCTCCGAAGAAAACCCCTTAATCTCATTCAGCGTCAACTCCTTCACTAACCCCTTGCCATTCGTCGTTTTGTTGACTTCAGCGTCGTGCATAACGATCAGTTGATTATCTTTTGTTTTTCGTACATCCAGCTCAACAGCGTTTACTCCAATCTCCAACGCTCTTGCAAAGCTGCGAAGCGTATTCTCAGGCTCATACGCCTTAGCTCCTCTATGACCTATGCGTAACATGATAGAATGTTGAGCCGTGAAAAACTTAAATAGTTTTACAGAGATCCCGATGCTCGCAGACTTACCCATCCTGGTTAGCTGAGCCAAAGACTTTTAGGGTAAGCAAAACCAAATCCTATCCAGGTGAACCTGTGCCAAAAATAACACGCGTAGGCGTAACGTTTCCTCCCGAACTCTTGAAAGAGTTTGACGAAATCACGAACAAGATGGGATATGAAAGTCGCAGCAAAGCCGTCCAAGATGCGGTTAGACTGTACGTGTCCGAGAGGAAGTGGCTAAAGGAGGAAGGAAACCAGACAGGTGTACTTTTAATGGTTTACGATCATGAAGTGAAGCGTTTAGAGAGCGACTTGACAGAGGCACAGCATCATCACGCAGACCTGATTTCATCTACGATGCACATCCACATCGGCGAACGAGATTGCTTGGAGGCAATTGCGGTTAAAGGGAAGGCGTCTGAGATCAGAAAACTAAGCGACGAGTTGGCTACGAAAAGAGGAGTGAAAATCCTCAAGGCAATGATTGTCTCAGTTTAGCTCTTTATCTGAGACATCTTCTCAAGCGCAGTTCTGGCCTTTTTCGCAATGGTTTCTGGAACCTTCACGACGTTCTTTTCGTCTTTCAGCGAAGAATAGAGGCGCTCAAGTGTGGTCAACTTCATGTTGGGACATACCGCACCTTGATAGGCTAAGATGAAGTGTTTTTCAGGGTTTTCTTTGCGCAGGCGATGAAGTATCCCTTCTTCGGTGGCGACAATAATGTTTTTAGCATCGGATTCGTTTGCATAACGGCACATTTTCGAGGTGCTTCCAACAAAATCTGCCACTTCGCGCATCTCGGCGCTGCACTCCGGATGAACCATCACCGCAGCATCCGGATACTCAACCTTCAGCAACGTCACATCTTCAGGCTGGAATAGCAAGTGCGTCGGGCAGAAACCCCACTCAGGAATCGGAATCAGCGTTTTTCCAGTTTTTTCAGCCACGTACTCAGCGAGATTACGGTCTGGACCGAACAGAATCGTGTCCGCATTTAATGAGTTAACGACTTCAACTGCGTTGGCACTGGTACAGCAAATGTCACAGTACGCTTTTGACGTGGCCAGAGTGTTTACGTAGAGCACAACTGGAGCAGCTGGATAATGGGTTTTGGCTCGTTTTATCTCGTCCACAGTAAGCATTTGCGCCATCGGACAGCGTGCGCCAAGACTAGGCAGCAACACCTTTTTTTCAGGGTTAAGAATGGCGGCTGATTCTGCCATGAAATCCACGGCAGCGAAGATAAGAATTTCCGAGTCTTTTTCTTGCATGGCCCGGCGACTCAGCTCGATGCTATCGCCGACATAGTCAGCTATATCCTGGATCTCTGGACGTTGATAGTTGTGAGCAAGAATGAGTGCTTTCTTTTCCTTCTTCAGTTTGACAATTTTTTCTGTCAGGTTCATTGTTTTGGCCTTAATGTGTAACCGCTTAGGAGGATGGGTAAGCAGATATATGTTTTACTCTTCATGTATCCATTTTTGAATAACAATAGTTACAGACTGAAAAGCTCAGAGTAGAGAGCATTTTTAAGCCTTGAAAACAAGATGTCATAGAATAGGAATGATATTCAAGAAGAGTAACATAAAGGTCCTTCCTCACGACACCGACGCTTTTGGAAGACTGAACTGGATGGCATATGCTCGGTACTGCGAAGAAGGCGAAGTCGGCTTACTAGAAACCTTGGGCTTCAGTGTTATGCACTTTTACAGAACTCTCAAGATATCCTTTCCACGCCGCGCAGCTACTTTCGAGTATTTCTCTCCCGTGGCTCCTGACAGCTTAATTGACATAGAGACCTCGGTAAAAAGAGTGGGTAAAACGTCCTTTACCTTATCGCATATTTTCTACAAGAAGAACAGCGTCGATGGTGAACGAAAGATCGCAGCGAATGCCGTGGTTACAGGTGTGGCCTTCGACGAACAGGCTTTCCAGAAAACCGATCTGCCGCGCCAGCTATCAGATGCCCTGAAAAAATTCTGCTCCGAACCGTAAACAACATACATTCAGCAGCCCGCACTGAACACGAATCTGTCCAAATCAAGAAGGCAGATTCTGGAACAAGTCTGGCAAAAATTTTTATATGCAGAGAATTTTAGATGAGCATCCAGTGGATTAAAGATGGCACAGGAAAAGAGCGGAATAAAGAGTGTGAGTAAAGTCACTGTTATCGCTTTAGGCGTCATATGCATAATACTGGCGGCTGGACTTGTCGGCGTTATCGCAATTTACAACCCGATGATAGCTGATTTGCAGTCACAGGTTGACAGTCAAGAAGACACAATTGCGTCCTTGAACTCCCAGATCGTAGCGCTTAACTCGCAGATTTCTTCACTGAACTCGCAGATCGCTTCACTCACAAATAGCCTCAACCAGAGCAACACAAACGCTCAAGCGTTGCAAGAACTCTTGACGGATTACTACGAAAAACTGACTCTGAGCCAACACGGCTTTTTGGTTAACAACATGCAGGTGACTCAAGATGCGGGCGGTATTACATCGTTATGGTCGAACTATGTGGAGTACGCCGGCTACGTTGTCTTCCAAGTAGAATCGACATCAAGCACAACTTATGCAAAAGTGGTCTATTCTCTGTCTTCTTATGGAGCGAATTTTGACTACAACGCGACTGTTGGAGTGGACGGAACAGCCGTCTTCCCTGTCTTACCTGGACAACTAAACATTGGAATAGGCAACACTCAAACAGTTAATCCTGTAAACGCCACAGTGACTGTTGTCTACTATTACTGAATACGATATTTCTTCCTCTAGAGTCCAAGGGCAATTTGCGAATTCTCGTATCCGAGATTTGGTTTCGTTAATATATTTAGAGGACAGCGACTAATGTGGGGAAGAAGCCAAAGCATTCTTGTCCATTGTTTCTCTGAGCGTATTTCTCATTCTGATTGCGTCAACATCCTGAATAGGAGTCTCGGCAATTATGACCGGGCGCATTCTGAAGTCGGCAACCACTTCAGCAAGCATCTTGAAGTCTGGACCAAATCTTGCTTCTTCCAGCACATGGTGACGTCTCTCACCTCTGTCTGTGTATTCAATCTTGCTGAAATGACAATGCATATTCCTCGCAACCTCAGTTCCGAGCCTGCGCTCAACAGTCTCAACGATCTCGCGAAAATCTTCAACCTTTCTGAATTTTCCTTGATGCCTCGCGTGTAGGTGCGACCAGTCGATTACGAGTTGGGTCTGCTCAACCTGCTCGCAGATGGACAGAACCTCTGCAATGGAGCCCACCTGAGAGACCTTGCCCATTGTCTCCGGTCCCAGCTTCACATTTTGGATCCCCAGATTGTTCATGGTCTGCACTACGTCTTTTAGGGCGTTGACACAGTTTTTGAACGCGAAACTCTTCTCCAGACGACCGTAGAAACCCGTGTGAAAAACAACTGCGTACGCCCCCATCCACTGCGCTGCGGTTGCACATGCAATTAATCGTCTCTTGCTTGCTTCCACGACGTCCTTTTTCCCGCTGAGATTCACGAAGTAAGAACCGTGCATGCTCAGCAATACATCGTTTTTTCTGGCTTCAGAACCAAGGTTCTCAGCATCTTGTTGCTTCATCTGTGGTTTTTGGCCCCATCGAACGGCTTGATATTCAAGAGCGTCGAGCTCTTCCTCCCGCAGGAGTTTCGGCACATCCGATAACTGTGCACCGAGAAGTCTGAATATGGGAGGAATCCCTGCTGGACCAAAACGAGGACGATCTGCCATTGACTCTACTTTCCTTAATTGTTCAGCACGGTCTGAATTGGCGTTTGAGATTTAAAAGTTTGGTCTGCTATCTTGAGGCGGTCGACCTTTCAAGTCTCGGTTTGGACTTAGAAGAGTTGAACCAAAGTTGGAACGACGAAGTAGAAACGGACGTATATCGAAGATACCAGAATACAGACTGTGAGCGCCAACAATGCGAGATCGCCTCGGTGAAGTTTCAACGCGTACAGGTTTGTTCGTTTCTTGGTGGCACCCCATGCGCGGGATTCCATTGCCTCTGCCAACTCCAGACTCCGTCGGATGGCGCTCACTATCAGGGGAATCAGCACCGGAACATAGTTTCTGATCCTCTTCAGGAAGTTCCCCTTCTCCAATTCTAATCCTCTTGCCTTCTGAGCATCCATGATCGTCTGCGCTTCTTCCGCTAGAACTGGAACGAAACGCACGGCAGTGGTGAAAGCAAAAGAAAACTCGTAAGGAACATGAGTCTGCTCCAGCGCCAACCCCAGATGGTCAGGCGAAGTGGTTAAGAAGAAAAC
Organism: uncultured Candidatus Bathyarchaeia archaeon; assembly: GCA_964432815.1. GTDB lineage: Archaea > Thermoproteota > Bathyarchaeia > Bathyarchaeales > Bathycorpusculaceae > A05DMB-2. The sequence continues at coordinate 5,016 of CAYSOZ010000027.1, read as the reverse complement.
CGAGAATGATTCGACAAGCACTACAAACCTCAGGGTCATCGCTGCGGAAAACTCTATGTCAGTGGCGCTGAGTATGTAGCCCGCGGTGAAGAATTTTGTTGCTATGTTGACGATGAAGATGAACATCGCCAGAAAAGTGGCTCCTCTGAGCGATCGAAGCCATTGCCTCTGAACTCGAGCCAACAGCACGAATGGAATCTGCAGCAGGAAAAGCGCGATTAGGGGTAGAATTTCACCGAAGAGTATCGCAGCGATGAAGATCACGATCACGTAGACGAACTTGATTCGCGGGTCTAGGTTGTGTATTGGCGAGGATACTCTGCGAAACTTCAAACCGTCAAAAACGCTCATTCTCGCCCCTCCTCGAGAGCCTTAAGAATTATTGCTTTAGCTTCGTAAACGTCGATTATGTTCTTCGGGAATCCCAGTGATGACAGGTAAGTGAAAATCTGAGCTACTTGCGGTAAGACAATCGATGAATTGGCCAGAGCCTCAGGGTCTGTCAGAATGTCTTTTCCTTCGCCATCCGCGATGATTCTGCCTTCCTTCATCAACAGCACTCTGGGATTACACTCAGCCACAAATTCAACGTCATGCGTAACAATGACTACAGTCTTTCCTTGACTCTGCATCTGAACGATGAACTGGCGAAGCTTTTCTTTTTGCTGATAGTCTTGCCCTATTGTTGGTTCGTCCAGTATCAGCGCCTCAGGGTCCCAAGCCAAGACAGAAGCCAATGCGACACGTTTTCTTTCACCGCCGCTCAGCAAGAACGGTGAGGTTTTCCTGTACTGAGTCAGTCCTAGTAGGTTCAGAGCCCAGTCTGTGCGCTTCTCTATGGCTCCTGCTTCAAAGCCGAAGTTCTTTAGCGCAAAAGAGATTTCTTCTTCAACGGTTTCGCAGAAGAGTTGATGGTCGGGATTTTGAAAAACAAAGCCGACGTTTCTCGCCAAGGTTGCGATGCTCGTCTTTCTGGTGTCGACACCGTCTATGCGAACTTTTCCTTGCGAGGGCTTCAATAGTCCATTGAAGTGTTTGATTAAGGTTGTCTTTCCCGCTCCGTTCTGGCCCATGATGGCTAAGAACTCGCCGTTTTTGATGGTTAATGAGACGCCTTTCAACGCTTCCACTTGGTTGGAATAGAAGAAGTGAACGTCCTCAACTTCGATCATGAGTTTGAAGCACTCCTTCCAGGTATTCAGCCAGCTCTCTTGAGGAAAGCGGCGTAATGCTGCTTAGGTTGACACCTTCCTTCTTAAGCAGTTGATAGAGAAGCGTTGCTTTGGGTATTCCAACTCCGATCAGGCGGGTTTCCTCGGCGCCCAATATCTTTCTAGGGTCTCCGTCGAAACAGACCTTTCCTTCATCCATGATAACGATGTGCCCGGCGTACTTAGCGGTCAGATCGAGTCTATGCTCAACGAGCACGACAGTTACTCCAAGTCTCTTGTTCAGCTCATAGATTACGTCAAATATCTTCTCCGCGCTGATGGGATCAAGAAATGAAGTTGGTTCGTCCAACACTATTATTTCAGGCTGCATGGCTAAAACAGACGCTATTGCCACTCGCTGCTGCTGACCCCCTGAAACCTCGTGCGGCGATCTTTCTCGCAGATTGTAAATGTCTGTTAAGTTCAGCGCCCAATCCACTCTTTTCCGCATCTCTTCCCTGCCCAAACCCAGGTTTTCCAGACCGAAAGCCACGTCTTTTTCAATGGAGAGAGCGAAAAGTTGATTCTCTGGATTTTGAAAAACCAAGCCCACGTGCTTCGCCATTTCATGGGTTTGATGTTTAGTAACGTCCATGTTGGCTACGGTTATTTCTCCCTGGAGTTCGCCTTGGTAGAAATGGGGGATTAGCCCGTTGAAGCATCGGCACAATGTTGTCTTCCCGCAGCCGCTTGGACCCGTTATCAAAACAAATTCTCCCTTCTCAACCGTTATGGAGACCCCGCTGATTGATGGTCGTGAAGCGCCGGGGTATGTGTATGAGAGGTCTTTTGTTTCGATAACAGCCATGTATTTAGTGCCTGCCTAGGTTATGCCCATTTAATGTCCATTTAAGAGTAGTTACTCATTATTGATTAGAGAGTTTCTCTTTGATCAACCGCAGACAGCGTTTGAGTCCTGTCTTTACATCTCCTATTCCGTTGACTCCTGCGGCGGTTGCATGTCCACCGCCCATTCCCATTAGACTCTCGCCCAAGGGTTTAGCTATGTCTTTCCCTAAGTGTATGGAGGTTTGCATGTTGAACTCTCGAGTCGAGCGCATGCTGATCTCAATGTTCTCGTTTCTTTGACCGGCCACAACTGCCATGTGCGCTCCTAAGTCAACCAGTGCCCTCGCTGCAGAAGCCTGAAAGGCGCTGACATGAGACAATGCAATTATCCAATCACCGATTTTCAGGAGTTTGGCCCTTCGGCAAGCTTTGATTCTGGCCACTCGCTCTGAGAAATCCATGGGTAATGAGAGCACCTGCAGGGTTTCTTGAGCGTTCACGCCTAATTCGCCCAGTTCTGCTATGGTTTTGAAGGTTGAAGAATTAGCCAGCACGAAATGGCGTGTGTCGAAAGTTATGCCTAGAAACAGAGCTTTTGCCTCGTTTAGGTTTGGTTTTATTGCGAGTTCCTTGTAGAAACTATGGACTATTTCACAAGTGGACGCAGAACCCTCTTCAGCTATGATAAGTCTTGCCGTGGCCTCTGTTTCGGGATGAGTCGCGTGGTGATCAATCACTATTAGCGGCACTGTAGCTTTCTTCACTTCTTCCGCTAAATCACCCAACTGTTGCACAGTGTTTGTGTCTAAGAGAACTATTGCATCGGCTTTTTCGATTCTGGGACTCAGGTTCACTTCGATGGGAACGTAGTTCAGTAATTGTTTTGAGAGCTTGCTTATTCCCCTGCCTGCTCCGATCTCCAATGCCATATCAGGCTTAAGTCTTTTGATCAAGCCCTGAAAAGCATAAGCCGAGCACAGTGCATCAGGATCGGAGTTGTGATGACATAGCAACAACAAGTGCTTTGCGTTTGATTCTTCTAAAACCTTGACTACTTCTAGTATGCTCATTTCAGTTTTCTCAAGTAGTTGTCGCTAGCCTTCAACGCTTCCTTAACCGCTTCGGCCGTCAGAGCTTTTGCGTCGAAAGCGGTCGTTTGCGGCGAAAGAACCAAGTCTATTTCAACACTCAAGTTAACGGGTTTTGCCCCTTCTGCTTCCACACTTATGTCCAGTTTCTCAACCATTCTTGACTGCACTTTGGAAAGAATATACTTTCTAGCTGCGTTCTCGGCGACAGAACACAACTCTTCAGTCTGTTTGATCGTTAGCTCGGGAATGCTAAACTCTTCCACGAGTCTCACCTAACGATCTACTGCGATGATTGGGAGACTGGGCTTAAATCTTCTTGCAGTTTAGACTGGGCTTCTTTTACTTGACTTCGAAGCCGTTCCTCTTGCCTAGCTAGCACCGTACTTCGTGTGTTAAGCAATTCTTTGCGCTCAACTAGCTCTTCATTTATCTTTGCTTTGTCAGCTTTTACCATCAGCGAGCCAATTGCCTTGTATATTATTGTATCATCTGCTGTCTTTTGGAGTTCAGCAACCGTCTGATCAACCTCTGTCTTCTCCATTTCGACCTGCTGCTTCTGGGTCAACACTGACTGCAAAGTTTGCTGTAACTGCTGAAGTCTCAATAATCGTTCCTGAACTTGAGGGGGTAACCTCGAGATTTCGTCACTCATTTTTTATTCATCCGTTGAACAGCAATAAGCACACCCTTAATTAAGCATTTTCTAGGCTGAAAACCAGAAATTTGCGCAAGGAAAATCTCGAAATATGCGTTAATTGTTGCAATCAACAAAAACTTGTTCTCTGTCTGCTTCGATCTCAATCATACAATGTCAAACTTGGCGACCTTAGGATCTCTAGAAAACGAGATTAGGAATACTACATCTTAGTTGGTTTAAATAGGAAAGGTTTTTAGTTAAGATGTGATATGAGACTGTGCAAAAGTGGAAAGAGTAATAAGAGGTTAACATTATGTCCGTGTTTGCAGCACCAGGAGCATATGATCGTGCCATAACTGTTTTCTCCCCAGATGGACGCCTTTTCCAAGTTGAATACGCTATGGAATTGGTGAACCGTGGCGCAACAATTATCGGAATCCAGTGCTCGGAAGGAGTAGTCTTGGCTTCAGAAGAAAACGTCGAAGTCCTTGAAGAAGCAGGATACTCGTGGAAAATCTTCAGAATTGATGAGCATGTGGGCGCCGCAATAGTAGGATTAAGCTCTGACGCTAGAATACTCACTGATCAAGCGCGAATATACGCGCAAAGCAACAAGCTCACTTATGATGAACCCATCGACGTCGAAGTTGTAACCAAACGAATATGCGACATACAACAGATGTACACCCAACACGCAGGCGTACGACCTTTCGGAGTAAGCATAATCTTTGGCGGAGTAGATAAAACAGGAACACGTGTCTTTGGGACACATCCAAGCGGAACATATAGGGGATACAAAGCCACAGCCCTAGGTGCTGGAAGAGAAACAGTCATTGCTATACTGAAAGAAGAATATCGCGAAGACATGACCATTGCAGATATCACAAAACTCGCTGTGAAATGCCTAGTCAAAGCTTTAGAAGCCAGACAACTACCGCCCAGAATCAAAGTCGCTGTCATCCCCGAAAACACGAAAAAACTAGAAATGTTAACCGACGAAACAGTAGAAGGCTACATTAGAGAGCTGGGTTCGAGCAAGTGAAAACCGGATGAGTGAGAAGTACACCGTCGCACGCTTAACAAAGGACAACGAGCATTTTGAAATTCTGGTAAAACCTCAGAAAGCATTAGACTACCGCAACGGGAAAATTTCTGGAATAACAGAAGTCTTGGCAGCAGAGATCATTTTTGTCGATGCGAACAAAGGCACCAAAGTTTCTGAAGAACAGATGCGCAAGGCCTTTCAAACAACAGACAACTTGAAAATCGCTGAGACCATACTGAAGAA